>NZ_MCTY01000203.1:0-19803 GCF_002873635.1 Shewanella sp. 10N.286.52.B9 | reverse complement strand
ATTTAGCGCAAGGGCTTTTATGAAGAAAACGATAGAAAATGGCTTGTTCGTTGCTATTTTAAACGAAACGCACAAAAAAGGGACTAACCGTCCCTTTTAAGGCGCTATATCAGGCTTTACTCACCAAAGAATCTTGATTCTTGTTTGATGACAACGGCCTTATCATCAATGGTCGCGGCTACGATTAAGTTAATTTTAGTCACGGTTCGCTCTAACACCCCTGGATCGACAGCAATACTAATAGGTAAGGTGAGCACTTCACCCGCTTGCACTGATACGGTTTGTGGACCGCTCCATTCATATCCTTCAATACCATCCATCGAAAGTGCATATTGCTGTGCTTGCTCAGTTTTATTAAGTAGCTTTAAGGTATAGGTGTTCTGCACTAAGCCATCGTTGGTTATTCTATATAAAGCATTTCGGTCTCGGATAACATCCATTCGCACAGGGGCAATTGTGGCGCTGGCATAGATAAACACTAAGATCATGACTGTTAACGCCACACCATAACCCACCAATTTCGGTCTTATGATGCTTTCTTTAACGTTTTCTAATTTATTTTCGGTGGTGTAGCTGATAAGTCCCTTGTCATAACCCATTCGCTCCATTGTGGTATCGCAGGCATCAATACAGGCGCCGCAGTTAATACACTCATATTGCAGCCCATTACGAATATCAATACCGGTAGGGCAAACTTGGACACATAGGTCACAGTCAATACAATCACCTAAGCCCATTTCTTTAGGGTCTGCTTTGCGTGAACGTGGGCCACGGGTTTCACCACGTTTTGCGTCATAACCGACTATATAAGTGTTCTTATCAAACATGGCTGCTTGGAAGCGCGCATAAGGGCACATATGAATACACATGATCTCACGCATCCAGCCAGCATTACCGTAGGTTGCTAAGGTAAAAAATACTACCCAGAAATAAATGCCAATATCGGCATTAAGGGTAAATACATCAATATAGACTTCACGGCTTGGCACATAGTACGACACAAAGGTCATCGCTGTAAGTAATGATATGAGTAACCAAGAAGTGTGTTTGGCTGTTTTACGCCATAGCTTATTAAAGCTCCAGGGCATCTGATCTAGCTTGATACGTTTATTTCGCGCACCTTCAAACTTCTCTTCTAACCAGATAAAGATAAATGTCCACACGGTTTGCGGACAAGTGTAGCCACACCAAACTCGCCCGAGATAGGTGGTAACAAAAAACAGTCCAAATGCGGCAATAGTAAAGAGTGCTGCCAATAGGGTTAAATCTTGCGGCCAAATAGTGAGATTAAAGATGTGGAACTTCTGTTCACCCAAATTAAACCACACGGCTTGTCTATCACCCCAAGGCAACCAAGGCAGGATAAGAAAGAAAGATAAAGTCGCCCAGCCAATACGGCGTCTTACCGTGGTCCACAGTCCTGTGACAGCACGGACATAGATACTGTTACTCGGATTAAAGCGATCCGCTTTACTGGCGTCGGGTTGATGAATCTTGATCCGGGTTTGCTTAGCGTAATCTTTAGTTTGAGATTCTTGTGTCATCTTGATGCCTTACTACTCAAAAAAGGGGCAAATTCTGTTTAGGTTACAGAAAACGTTATTAATTTAGATAAAAATAGCCTGTAACTGCTACGCACTCGTTTATAGAGTGTTAATTGAGTGTATTATACTCGCATTGTTTAAACTTATTCACTTTAATTGGACTAAAAGATGAGAGGCTGGATCCTTATAGCACTGATTGGCGGCGTTATTTACTACTTTGCCACCGAAACCGACAAATTAGATGAACCTATTGCTGCAGTTGAGTCGGTATTCAACGATACAGAAAAAAAACTAAAATCAATGACGGGCACTAAGATCACCAGAAAGGAAGATATCATCCCCACCATTCCCAGTGAGGTGATTGAAAGACTGACAGCTAAAGAACTCACTGAACTGAAAAGCGTGTTTACTGACAATGAGTCTGTGAGTGCATTTAAAGATGAGTATTGCGGTTTTGGGCTGACACATCCTGCTATTAGTAAACAAAACCTGCAATTTATCTGCGATAAAATATAATTTTTGGCTTTCCTGCCCTATGTCAATTGACCTGAGAATTATTTCAGCCTAGCCTTTGGATAATCTATTGAAAAAGGCTAGCAAAAAATGACTCAGCAGGTTTCCGACATATTCGACCCAACACTTTGGGACACTGTAACTGACTTCGATTTTGAAGACATCACTTATCATCGCGCAAAAGATCAAGGTACGGTGCGTATCGCGATTAACCGCCCCGACTGTCTTAATTCATTCCGCCCAAAAACCGTTGATGAACTCTACACTGCGTTAGATCATGCCCGCCAATGGTCTGATGTCGGCTGTGTATTAATTACAGGTAACGGCCCATCAGCAAAAGGTCAGCACTCTTTTTGCGCCGGTGGCGATCAGCGTATCCGAGGTAAAGATGGCTATAAATATGAAGGCGCAGAAGAAGGTAAACCTGATGTGGCACGCATGGGCCGCTTGCACATATTAGAAGTACAACGCCTTATCCGCTTTATGCCTAAAGTGGTTATTGCTGTAGTACCTGGCTGGGCTGTTGGCGGCGGCCATAGCTTACATGTTGTGTGCGACCTCACCTTAGCTTCTAAAGAACATGCGGTATTTAAGCAAACGGATCCTGATGTAGGCAGTTTTGACTCAGGCTATGGTAGTGCTTATTTAGCGAAAATGATCGGCCAAAAACGTGCTCGTGAGATTTTCTTCCTTGGCTTTAATTATACCGCTGATGAAGCGTTTGATATGGGCATGGTTAACCGCTCTATCCCCCATGCTGAACTTGAAACTGAAGCATTAAGCTGGGCGAAAGAAATCAACAGTAAATCCCCAACCGCGATGCGTATGCTCAAATATGGCTTTAACTTGCCAGATGATGGTTTGGTTGGGCAGCAATTATTTGCTGGTGAAGCCACTCGTTTAGCTTATGGCACAGACGAAGCGCAAGAAGGCCGTGATGCATTTTTAGAAAAGCGCGACCAAGACTTTTCTAAGTTCCCTTGGCATTACTAATACTTGCTGTTGCTTACTGTTGCTTACTGTTGCTTACTATCGTTAACTTAGAAGATGTCAGCCACTCATAGTAATAGCAGCAAATTAAGCCGACCATTTCTCGGTCGGCTTAATTGAAAAATCAAATAACGCCTATCGATAAACTGACCTTTACAACCTAGATGATAACAATTATCATTTGCATCAAGTTAATAAAACAGGTCATTTATCATGAAAAAAACAATCACTTTCGCCATCTTACATTTCTGTGTCGCTTTTACTGTCACTTATCTATTAACAGGCAGTATTGTTATCGGCGGCGCTATCGCACTATTAGAACCTGCTGTAAATACCGTAGTATTCTATTTTCATGAGAAAGTCTGGAAACGCATTGAGCAAGCTAAAGCTGAAGATACCTTGCAACAACTCAGCGCAGCTTAACCCCCATTTATAATGGCTTAGCCAATTACAGTATCAAATGATCTGATCGATCACTCTGCTTTATGCTGCTCTTTTTGCTCTAACCCAAGTTTATTGGCCAAGGGTGCAATAGCGCCGCCCTGAATAAACACAGACATCAATACAAAAAAGAATACCATGTGGACGATTTCTATCGCACCTGGTACGCCTGCCGCTGCTGGTATTAAGGCAAACACAATCGGAGTTGCCCCTTTTAGGCCTATCATTGAAATAAATAAACGCTTTTTCCAGCTGGCCTTCACAAACGGCAAGTAACATAACTGCACCGCTAACGGTCTCGCGACCAAGATAAGTAATAGCCCCGGAATAATAGAAATCCAAAAGACGTTCATTAATGTCTGCGGGAATATCTGCAGTCCGAGCACGATAAACATCAACGCCTGCGCCAACCAAGATAAACTATTAAAAAAGTGTAAATTAACCAGTTGGCCGCGCTTAATGCCATTACCTATCACCACACCAGCAATATAAGACGCCAGTAAAATATTACCGCCAAGCATCTCGGCGCTATAAGTAGCAATAATAAAGCTCGCTAACACAAATACCGGAATAAGCCCGAATTCAGCCAAACTAATTCGATTAAGCAGTAATACTGCTAATTTACCAATTAAGAAGCCCACCACAATGGCAACCAAAATCTGGCTCGCTAGGTGCAGTGATAAGGTTGAAATAGCAACCGCTTGATGAGAAGCCAGTGTCATATCGGTTAATACAATCACCATTAGCATTGCCACAGGGTCATTGGTGGCTGACTCGAACTCCAGCACAGTATCGGTTTGCTCTTTTAACTTAAGCTTTTTAGACTCTAAAATTGAAAATACTGCCGCCGCATCAGTTGAAGATACGATAGCGGCAAATAACAAGCAGGTGATTAGATTAAAATCCAGCAGTCCATAAAGAATTGCCGCAAAGATGAGTGTGGTAAATATCACCCCAAATGACGCTAATACTCCGCCTTCTTTATAGGCCACTTTAATTTTATCGGTGGAGGTATTTAAGCCACCGACAAATACAATCACATTAAGTGCCAACCCCCCTATCCATGCAGTTTGGTCGAGATTGTCATACACGAAATTAAACTCACCATTACCCAAGGATAAACCGACCCCCATAAATATCAGCAACGAAGGTATGCCTAAGGTGCGAGATGGATGGTGCAATAAAATGCCAATAACAATGAGTACTGAGATGCCAATCATGACCATTTCTGTTGTCATACATTTACCTTATATAGTGTGAATAATGTCGATGCACTCTGCTGTAAGAGTGGGCGTTGCATGCGGTGTGCATATCTTAGTTGCTCGTAAACTTGGCAATGAAAAGGTAAAAAGACGATGTTGCAGTGTACATTGCGATGACTTAACCCCACTCAAACGGCGGTTTAGCTTACTAATTGTATATTATTTTAGCGCCTTAATTGATTGTCATAAAACTTTCATATTAGCCCAAATGTTAATAACCACTGCATAAAGAAAAACCCAAATATCGACACAAGGTTAAAATAAACTTAATTCACAATTAGCTTAACACAGCAAAACAACTAGCTGGCAAGCGCCGAACGCACCCAAGCACCCACTACAACTATATCCACATAAAGCCTGCAAATTTAAGAAATTAAAAGCCAACTTCCAAAATGCCTCACTCGACCACCCGTTATTGATAACAACCAATTAACACCAACAAAACAACAACCTAACCACAATTAATCCAAATTAATTTGCTCGCTTTTGACTGTAACTTAACTGTCATATTGATCTGTCTTAATGCACTCGCTTCAAATCGAACCTTAAAAGAGAAGCGCCCTAATGTTGATATCCAAATGGATTAAACGAACTACCTATATTAAGTGGAACTTGTGATGAAAAAAGTGATTGGTTTACTAACAGCTGTTGGTTTAATGGCAGCACCTCTTGTTCAAGCTGGTACAGTTACAGTGTCTGGTTCAACCTCTGTTGCCCACGTTATGGAAGTGCTGGCAGAGAATTATCAAAATACGACAAACAAAAATGTTGAAGTACAGGGCACCGGCTCATCAGCAGGTATTCGCGCCGCTAAAGATGGCACCAGTATGATTGGTATGTCATCTCGTAATATCAAACCAAATGAATTAACGCCAAAAACAAAAGAAATCGTTATCGCTCGTGATGGTATTGCTGCTGCAGTAAATAAAGCAAACCCAGTTAAAGATCTGACTCAAGAACAAATTTCTAAAATCTACCGTGGCGAAATCAAAAACTGGAGCGAAGTTGGCGGCGAAGCACGTCCAATCGTTGTTGTTACTCGCGAAAATGGTTCCGGTACTCGTGGCGCATTTGAAGAAATCATGCAGCTACAACGTAAAGTTAATGGCCACACAGTAACTGCTATTACTCCTTCAGCTCAAGTCGGTAACGGTAACGGCATGATTAAAACCATCGTTGCTAACAACCCATACGCTATTGGTTATATCTCGCTCGGTAGTGTTGATGACTCACTTAATGCTTTATCGGTCAATGGTGTTGCAGCTACCGATAGCAACATTGCTGCTGGCGACTATCAAATTGCCCGCCCTTTCATTGCGTTAATAAATGAAGACGCACCAGCAACAGCAAAATCATTTATTGAATTCATTATGTCTGCAGACGGTCAAGGTATCGTTGCAGAAGAAGGCTACATCCGCGTTCAGTAATTACTGATTGAATGCATGGCATAAGAAGGCCTAGACCTTCTTATGCTGCTTTTTGTTTATATAGAGGTTGTAACATGGAAACGGCTAGCAAAATAGACATGACGACAAAGGTGTCACTGTCTCCTGCCAAGAAAATTGATTGGGTAGAACTACTCTTTCACGGGTTATTTTTTCTCAGCGCCATGGTCGGCGTGGTATCGGTCATCACTATTGGCTGGTTCGTTTTCTATGAAGGATTACCCGCATTTAAAGAAGCGGGAGTGTTAAACCTCATTTTTGGTAAAGAATGGCTACCACCTGCGCTTTACGGTATCGCCGCCATGATTGTCGCCTCGCTTGCTTCAACCATGGGCGCGGTAATGATTGGCGTACCAGTCGCAATATTAACCGCAGTCTTCTTAGCGGAAATTGCCCCAAAGTGGCTCGCCAACATTGTTAGACCTGCTGTTGAGCTATTAGCGGGTATTCCGTCGGTGGTTTATGGCTTTTTCGGTTTGATTGTTATCGTGCCAGCTATTGAAAGCATTTTTAATATTCCTGCAGGTAACACTCTATTAGCGGGGATTATCGTGTTGGCGATTATGATTTTGCCAACCGTTATTACGATTTCAGAAACATCGTTAAGAGCACTCACCCCGACTTACAAAGAAGGTGCTTTAGCCTTAGGGGCATCGCACATTTACAGTATTTTTAATGTGTTAATTCCTGCAGCTAAAAGTGGAATTTATACCGGTGTGGCTTTAGGTGTCGCCCGCGCCATTGGTGAAACCATGGCCATTATCATGGTGATGGGTAATGCTCCTGCTATGCCAGGTTCACTACTTGAACCTGCACGTTCATTAACGGCTAACATCGCTATGGAAATGTCTTATGCAACCGGCATCCACTCAAGTGCTTTATACGCTACAGGCATTGTATTACTGGCCTTTATCGTTTGTTTAAATGCTGGACTACTTTATCTAAACCGTAAAAGAGGGCATGCATAATGACTCAAGTATCAAACAAGCAATCCCGAGTCCTTAAAGACAAGGCTGCACTGGCAGGCGTTTGGGCATCAGCAGCGCTCACCATCATATTTTTACTTTGGGTCGTATGGCACATTTTATCTAACGGCTTAAGCCATGTCAGTTGGGAGTTTATTACCAGTAGCTACACTCGCATTGGCGAAGCATCAGGTATTTTGGCGATGATTGTATCAACCGTTTATATGGTTGGATTGTCACTGGGTATCGCAGCGCCACTGGGGATTATGACTGCTATTTACTTAACCGAATACGCCAAACCTGGCAGTAAATTGGTTGAAGTGATCCGTTTTTGTATTGAATCATTAGCCGGTATACCATCGATTGTTTACGGTCTGTTTGGTATGACCTTCTTTGTGACAGTACTCGGCCTTGGGTTCTCTATCCTTGCTGGCGCGCTGACACTATCAATGCTGATTTTACCTGTGATAATCCGCACCACTGAAGAAGCGTTAATGGCGGTACCTATGAGCTACCGTGAAGGGGGTTATGCACTGGGCAGTTCAAAGATTTATACCATTTGGCGCCTCATTTTACCTAACGCATTACCGGGTATTGTGACCTCAATTATTTTGAGTACAGGCCGCGTTATTGGTGAGTCGGCACCGGTATTTTTAACCGCAGGCATGGTGACACAAATTCCTGAATCAGTATTAGATTCTGGCCGCACCTTAACCGTGCATTTATATAAACTCACCCAAGAATTATTTACTCAACATGAGTGGGATCAGGCCTATGCCACAGCCACCATCTTGATTGTATTAGTGCTAGTACTCAATCTAGCCACCAAAATTATCGCAGCTCGATTTGATAAACATTCACATTAAGGCAATTTAAAAATGAACAAGCTTGAAGTCAATAATCTCAACCTTTTCTACGGCGAAAACCAAGCGCTGAAGAATATTTCATTGCCTATTCCTGCTAAACAGGTCACGGCGTTAATTGGCCCGTCAGGTTGTGGTAAATCAACCTTATTGCGCACCTTAAACCGCATGAACGACTTAGTGGCTGGGGTAAAAATTGATGGTGATGTGTTATTTGAAGGCGAAAACATATATTCAGACATTGATGTAAAACAACTGCGGATGCGCGTGGGGATGGTATTTCAAAAACCCAACCCATTCCCGATGAGTATTTATGACAATGTTGCCTTTGGCCTAAAAGCGCAAGGCGAAAAAGACAAGTCAGTGATTGATAAAACCGTAGAGGAGTCTCTGCGTGGTGCAGCATTATGGGATGAAGTGAAAGAACGCCTTCATAGTCCAGCACTTGGTTTATCAGGCGGTCAGCAGCAACGTTTGTGTATTGCACGTGCTATTGCTATGCAACCTGAAGTGATTTTGATGGATGAACCAACCAGTGCGCTTGATCCGATAGCTACCCATAAAATTGAAGAGTTAATGGACGAGCTACGTAAAAAGTTCACCATCGTAATTGTGACTCACTCAATGAATCAGGCAAAACGGATTTCAGATAAAACCGCCTTCTTCTGGATGGGCGAGTTAGTTGAACACGCGGATACCGCCACCTTATTCCAACACCCAGTAGATAGCCGCACTCAAGGTTATGTTAGCGGTGAATTTGGTTAAGCTGTCTACTAAATAGTTTATCCAAGCCTGCTTATACTGCCCGCTAAAGACAAAAAGCCCGAGACTAACATGGTTAGCTCGGGCTTTTTTGATTGGTAATAAATAAGACTGCTTATTAGGCAGCCTTATTGGCCATTAACCAATATGCACTTCACCTTTCCAGCTTACTGTTTTACCAGCAATTTCAAGGCTTGTGTGGCTGTCTGCATTGACATCAGCTTTGTTTGATACAAACACATTAACCTCTTGGCCTGACACCAGCGTCAGTTTCACAGCTGATGCATCAGCTGTGTGAGTGAGTACTTCAACCTTGCTCACTTGACCGCGAGCATCAGTGCTCGCTTCAATCGCTTCATTGAAATAGCCATGGGTTTCATAGACGTTAGCAAATAAATGCGTCTTGCCTTGCTGACGTAACAGCATTACCGGCTCGCTGCGTAAGTTAAAATCAGGATCATTGGCGCCAGTACGGGCAAAAGTGACTTCACTGTCTTGGGTTGCGCTGCTCACCATTGAATAGTAGCTGCTGCCCATTAACCAGCTTACCAAGCTGCCTTGCTGATCAACCTTGCCTGAAGCAATGTTCCACAAGTGCTGATAACCTGATTTTTCACCGACAGGCTTAAGCTTAGACGCCGTTTGGTACTCAAAATCAGTACGGATAATTTGACCGCTGTGATGCATTACATAATCATAGGTATGCTGCTCGTCACTGGTTAAACGGAATAAATCCAATACGATTGGCTTAGCAATGCCGGCAACTTCGAACATCACTACTGTGCGTTGTTGATCAACCCCTGGGTAGTAGCCACGTACAAATGCACTCATGGCTTGCATGTTGTTATCACCTGCCACAAAGAAGTGCGGTTCACCCCAACGTGCTTCAGCAGTGGCGGTGTCACCTTGGTTTTGACTGGTTTCATCAACCACAACTGTATTGTGAGCAACAGTTTGCTTACAGTAGCTTTTGTTTTCTGGGATGTAACGACCGCCAAATTTTGGCTCAACGTTAACCCAACGGCCAAAGCCATAATCGTGAGTCACTTCTTGACCGTGATTAAACAGGCTGAGGTGTAAACCATCAAAATGACCGTGATCTAATGCTGAATGCAATTTATGGTCACTACCGTGTTGGCCGTACCATAGTAGCGCCATGCTATCGTCATCTTTTTCATCACGATGACGTAAAATTGAAATACCGCCGCGCTCGCCTTGTGGGCCGTCAGTGAGTTGTAAACTACCCCAGTTAAAACCGGCGAGTTTTTCAGAGTTTGCTACACCGTCAGATAATGCGGCACCTGAACCATGTACCCAAACCTTATCTTGATGCACAGCCATTGATTTAAGGTTGTCATCTTGGGAGTAACGCTTAAAGCACACGCTAGTGGCAATCAGTACCCCTTCGTCTTTAATGTCCATGGTTTTAGATGAATCATTAAGCGCTGGCAACACACCATTAGGGAACGCGGTAGACATCACGGCGTAAGTGGTGGTTTTAATCACTTGATCTTTTAAGTTATAGATATCGATTTCAGGCTGACGACGTTGAATAGTCTCAGCAAATAAGTAAATCGGTCTAAGCGAGAAACGGTGATAATACGGACCTTCCATATAGTAACCATCTGGCGAGAACAGTTGCGTAAGCTGAGCAATAAAGCCACCTGATACGCTGTCACCCGCTAAGCCATAAAGTGCTTTATCAACACTGGCTTGGTCGTTAATGGCGTAACCACAAATACCCACACCCGCCACAGCCCAAAGGCCATGGTTATGGACGATGTCAAAATCGTGGGCATAAGTATCAACAAACAAGTCAATCATAGGACGGAATAAGTCGTTTTCGATTAACTGTTGTTCGTCAGTGGTTAACTCATGACGAATACACGAATAAGCACAAGATGCATACAGCATCCACATGTTTTCATTCAGTGTCTGATGGAAAATACGCCCCGGTGGGTTTGAGTCACGGCTAGTGTTCAGCTCAAAGCTGGTATACACCTTAGCGTACTCAACCAACATGGTTTTAGCGTAATCAAGGTAGCGCTTATCTTGAGTGATCAAGAATAAACGCCCTGCTAAATCCAGGTGGATGTAGTTTTGCTTGTGGCGGTTATGCTCATAACCGCCCGCTTCACCGTGGCCAGGAATTTCAATGCCGACAGGTAGATAAGCTTCTAGAGCTGCCACTTCAGTCGCAATAGAGCGGCCCATTAAGCTGTCTGTATTTAGATGAGTACGTAACTCAGCAGCTTCTTCAAAGCTCATTAATAATGGTTGGTAACTCATGGTATTAACCTCTTACTTCAACAGCAAAGTAACCCTGCCATTGGAAATCTTGATTGTTAAATGTCACGCTAGTTTTGCTCTCGTCAGTCACGCCAACTTGGTTACTGACCATCACAATGATTGAGTAATCTTTAGCGATAATTTCGATGACCGATCCCTGCTCATTGGTGCCAATAACCTTAACCTCGGTAATTTGGCCGCGGGCTTCAGTACTGGCTTCAATGGCTTCATTAAAGTAACCATGAGTCTCAAGTACGTTGGCAAATAGCGTGTCTTTTGCATTGCGACGTAATACTAAGCCTGGCTCGCTGCGTAAGTTAAATGATGGGTCATTGGCGCCGCTGCGAGTAAAGATAACTTCGTCTTCTTCGCTTGATGCCGTAAGCCAAGTGTAATAGCTGCTACCTTGTAACCAGCTCACTAAAGTGGTGTCTTTTGCTTTACCTTGACCAACATTCCAAAGATGTTGATAACCAAAATCATCACCTAGCGTCGATAACTCGGCGTGAGTTTGATAATCAAAGTTTGTCCGCACGATTTGACCATCGTAATGCAGTGCGTAGTCATATTGATGCGCCACCTCACTGGTTAAACGGTATAAATCAACCAAGATGGGTTGTGCTAAACGCTCGTCGTTTATCATGAGCAAGCTACGTTGCTGATCAACCCCTTCATAGAAGTCACGACAAAATGCACTCACACCTTGAATTTCTTTATCATCACCGCTAAAGAAGTGTGGTTCACCGTGGCGGCTATCAGCTAATTTAACGTCAAAGTTGTTTTGACACTTTTGATCTACCGCTACCGCATTATGGGCAATTGTTTGGCGAGCATAAGATTTGTTTTCATCTAAGTAACGACCACCAAATTTTGGCTCCACGTTAACCCAGCGACCAAAGCCGTATTCACGTAATACTTCTTGGCCATTGTTAAAGAAGCTCACTCCTAAGGTATCAAAGTGACCATGGCCCATGCCGTGTTGACCGTAGTTCATCACTAACTGGCTCACATCGCCTTTATTACTTTGCATACGTAAAAATGCCTGCGCGCCACGATCACCATTTGGGCCTTCGTTTAGCTCAACACTGGCCCAGCAAGGGTTTAAAGCAGCTTCATTGTTATCAAAAGCGCTTGAAAGTGCTTGGCCACAAGCATTAACCCACACTGTATCTTGAATCTGCGCCATGCCTAAGATGTCATCATCAATACCATAGTGTTTCGCGTATAAGCTCAGCGCCACAATCACACCCGCATCGCAAATATCCATGGTCAGTGAAGCATCATTTAATGCAGGGAATACCCCATTTGGATAAGCTGTTGCCAGCATTGCTTTAACGGTTTTACCAATGACTTGACCGTTAAAGTTAAAGATATCTAGCTCAGGACGGTGACGGTGAATCGCCTCAGCAAACAAACATAGTGGACGAATGGCATAACGATGATAGTAAGGACCTTCCATGTAGTAGCCAGAAGGAGCAAACAACTTACTGATTTGCGCTAAATAACCACCTTCAATGTCATCACCTTTAAGACCGTGAATAGACATTTCAACATATTCAGGCTTATCAATGGCTAAACCACACATGGCAACAGCTGCTACAGCCCAGATGCCGTGGTTATGGATGCGGTCAAAATCGAATGCATACTTATCAGTAAACATATCTAACATTGGCTGGAATAAACCATCGATAATGGTTTGCTGCTGCTCAGCAGATAACCAATGGCGAATACAGCTATAACCTAAGCTAGAATAAAGCAGGAAGACATGTTCATTGAGGATTTGATGAAACAAACGACCCGGTGGGTTAGTGTTCAATTGCTCATGATAATCAAGCTTCAAATACTTATCTGCATAAGCAAGTAACAGGTCAGCTGTATACTGAGCGTACTTGTCTTCACCTGTTACCAGAAACAAACGTCCTGCTTGGTTAATATATTGATAGTTTTGTTTGTGACGATTATGTGCATAACCACCCGCTTCACTATGGCCAGGGACTTCAACCCCTAACGCCATAAACGCGTCAGTATCTTCAATTAACTTGGTTAAGCTTTTACCCATTAGGCTATCTTTACCTAATTCATTGGCGATTGATGTGATTTCCGACTGTTCAAAAAGTACCGCTTTAATGGCTTGCGACATATTAACCTCAAACTAAAAGTGCTCATCTGAATCTAAAATAATACAAATAAACAAAAATTTCAGCATATATAAACTAATAATAGACTTGGATCACTGACTATTAGTTTTAGTTTTCACTATCAACTGTGCTTATTAAAATAATGAATAAATTACATAATTTATTTTTAACCCGATAAATCAATCAGATAGATGTATGACCTGTAAAATAATATAAAACAAATACGAAGCCGATCACAGTTACGGTAGATTTGTATTACAAATAAAAGTATTTTACTAGTACACTTAGATCATACTAAACAAGGTGGCGTTCGATTAACGTACAAATTGAGCGGCAACTTTAGCCAAGATAAATAGTCGATACCACAAAGTTCAATCAAGCACTAAGGCCTGATGAATATAGCTTACTTGCTGCTATCGACAATAAAAGGAGATTGTAATGAACGCATTTTATGAAGACGACAAAACCGCTTGGGAAGACCTAGGTGATGGTTTGAGCCGAAAAATAATTGGTTATACTCCTGATTTAATGGCTGTATTTGTAAAATTTGATAAAGGTGCCATCGGCCACCCGCATACTCACGACATTCACGATCAAATTGGTTATGTGGCTGCAGGCAGCTTTGAAGCTGAAATCGATGGTGTTAAAAAAGTGCTTAAAGCTGGCGATGCTTATATTGCGCCTAAAATGGTGATGCATGGTGCCGTCGCGTTAGAGCAAGACAGCATTTTAATTGATATGTTCAATCCTGCTCGTCAAGATTTTCTATAAAACCAAATAGGAGCTGATATGTCTATGTTAAAGGTCGGTATCATTGGCGAATGCATGATTGAACTGCAACAACGTGATGGCGAACTTGTCCAAAGCTTCGGTGGTGACACCCTGAATACTGCGGTGTATTTATCTCGATTAACTCAAGATAAAAATATGACCATCAGCTACTTCAGTGCCTTAGGTCAAGACCCCTTCAGCCAAAACATGCTTAAAAGCTGGCAACAAGAAGGCATAGATACCCAGCACGTTCAAATTATGTCTGAAAAGCTGCCCGGTTTATACGCTATCGAAGTCGATGACGAAGGTGAGCGAAGCTTCCATTACTGGCGTAATGATGCCGCGGCAAAATTCTGGTTAGAACACGCTTCAGCAACACTGCTAACAACGATCAGTCAATACGATGTGTTGTACTTATCAGGTATTAGCTTGGCGATTTTAACCCCTAAAAGCCGAGCAATACTGTTCGACGTCCTGCAAAAGTGTAAAGACAATGGCGGCAAGATTATTTTTGATAATAACTTCCGTCCCAGATTGTGGCAGTCACATCAACAGGCCCAAGAAAGCTATCTTAAAATGTTGGCCCTAACCGATATTGGCTTACTCACGTTTGAAGACGAACAAGCCTTGTTTGGTGACACGCAACTGGCGACCTGTATCGATCGCAGCCTCAGTGCAGGCATGAGCGAAGTAGTCATTAAGCGCGGTGCAGAAGAGTGCCTCATCGTCACCAAAGACGGCCAAGTTAGTGTGCCAGCCACCTTAGTAGAAACTGTGGTTGATACCACCTCAGCGGGCGATTCATTTGCTGCTGGGTATTTGTCACAACGTTTACTGGGCGCAAGCCAACAACAGTCAGCGCTTACCGGTCATGCATTAGCAAGTGAAGTGATCCAGCACAAAGGTGCCATCATTGATATCAGCGTAATGCCAGCAATACCAATGGCCTTTGATTCATAGCGCTAAGTATTTTCTGCAACAGTTTTAGGTAATCCATTTGGGCGAATTACCGCTAGTTATTATTCAAAAGGAAACAATATGAGCACGCTAAACGAAAGACTAAAACAGCTAAAAGTTATCCCGGTCATTGCCATAAAAAATGCCGATGATGCGGTGAAACTCAGCCAAGTTTTAGTTGAAAATGGTATGCCTTGTGCGGAAATTACCTTCCGTACTCCAGCAGCGGCTCAAGCCATTAAGAATATGCGCGCAGCTTACCCTGATATGTTAATTGGTGCGGGCACGGTATTAAATTCAGCAACGGTAGATGCGGCTATTGATGCAGGCGTGGATTTTATTGTTAGCCCAGGTTTTAACCCAAGCACGGTTAAATACTGTCAGCAACGCGGTATGCCGATTATCCCTGGTGTAAACAACCCATCATTAGTTGAGCAAGCAATGGAAATGGGTTTAGACACAGTTAAGTTTTTCCCAGCAGAGCCTTCTGGCGGCATATCAATGCTAAAAGCATTAACCGCTGTTTACCCAGTAACAATCATGCCTACTGGTGGCGTTTCACCAAAAAACATCAATGACTACTTAGCTGTTGATGCTGTGGTTGCCTGTGGTGGAACTTGGATGGTGCCAGCGAATTTAGTTGATAATCAGCAATGGGATGAAATTGGCCGTTTAGTTCGTGAAGCGGTAGCTGCACTAAACTAATACCTGTGGTGAATATAATGAGTTGCTGCAAATGAGCAAGTTGCAGCGCTTATTAAAAGATTAACAGAAAGACCAAATCATCATTTTAAATCCGATATAAAAGCTAGTGCAGAAACTAGCGAAAACCTAATCCCCATGCTCAAATAATAATAAAAAAATCATACTCCCACTCCGGTGGTATTCTTTCCCCAATATGGATATTGGGGATTTTTCGCTTTATGCCTGCAGCTAACTAAACCACGATTAAACCACAACGTTAAGGGCGATAGACCTGCTTAATCTCTCCTGTTTGATTGCCAAATAATTTCGTGCATAAGGCCAAATAAAGCTCTGCGGTAGCCACTGCATCAACCGAGGCACTATGACCATGGTATTCAGGTAAACCGTAACGCTGTCGTATCGATATCAGTCGATAATCACCATCTTGTTGACTAGCTTTGTTCAAGGTCATCGACTTTTCAATCGCTAAGGTATCAAGCCACAACAGTGGCATGGGTGGTAGCTGATATTTTTTCATCAAATAATGATCAATAAACTGCTGCTCAACTTGCTTACCATGCACTAACAGTAACTTACCCTGCATCTGCCGAAACAGATGCTCCATCACAATATCCAACTTCTGCGCCCGATTAACCATCTGCGGCATAATGTGGTTTATCACCGCGGTTTCTGGCCTCACCACACCTTTAATATAGGTATGGCCGACACTGGCTAAGTCAATTCGCTTGCCACGCATAGTAACGTAACCAACACTCAAAATATGATCTTGCTTAGCATCCAAACCACTGGTTTCAATGTCTAGCGATAAATAGGTGAGTTCAGTGACCTTAGCTCCAAGCTCTGGCAACGGCTGGGTTAATAACGCCAATAAAAAATCCGGTAATTGCGGATGCGCAGCAATATAATCCTGCCTGGCTTTATTGAGTCGCGTTAGTGGGTGAAAGTGGTTTAGCCATTTTTTTATCATTTAATTACCACTAAAGCGAAGCTTGGCCGCATCCTGAAGGTTACTGATAATTCTAAAAGCATCTTTTAAATGTTTACGCTCAAATGAGCTGATCGAGCTCGGCTCCATGTGATTATTGGGTTTTTGCCCCTGACGCAATGCCGATAGTTGATGGTTATAACGCACTTGAGTCACAAAATAGAAGGCCTCAATAATATCTTTAAAGTCATCTTCATGGAGTAGCTTTTGATTCACGGCATACTCAAAACGATGTCGAGTCCCTGACTCTGAACACCCCACAGCTAACCCATAAATACGTGCTAAATCGACAATTAAATTCAAGGCATACTTTTTAATATTAAGCACCTTAGTGTTATTACCGCTTTTTTCTACCACCAATTTATTAAAAATCCCTAAAGGTGGCTGCACTCGAACGGCATCAGTAACCAGCGAATGCAAAAACTGATGATCTTGGGCAATTAATTGATGTAAGTGCTGCTGCAGTTCAGCGGAAAAATTAGCATTGCCATGTAAGCTTCGCACCTCTAAAAATACGCTGACATTCATCAGCATGCCATATTGGGGATTGCTGACCCACTTGCGGTAAAACTGTTTCCATACAGATAAGGTCTGACACCATTTAGGGTTCGATGCCATGTAATGACCGGTACAGGTGGGATAGCCGCAACCATCCAAGCCTTGATTAACGAATTCACTAAGCTTAATAAAGTAAACTTTATCTTCTTCTGTCGCACTGTCATCCATAATAATGGCGCTATCTTGATCTGACAGCATATGAATTTCATTGCGGGCGTGGGAGCCTGCAACCACCCAATTGTAATCACAAGGTGGTGCGCCAAATTGCTCTTCGGCCATTTGAATTAAGCGGCGATTATAGGCATCCATGATCATCGACATCACTTGGCCGATAATTTCGGCGCTTACCTTGCCATCAACTAGGGCCTCAAAAATCGCTTGCCGCTCTGAAGTTAACTCTGCCAACCCTGCTGTAGTCTCGGTGTATTTGATTTTCTCAATTAAGAAAATCGCCTGCATCCGATGTTTTTGCACCAAGTGCGACGAGGTTAGTAACCCCAAAACTTCATTGCCACGTACCACAGGTAAGCTGCGAATACCCGACTGCATCATTAAAGATGCCGCTTTTAAAATTAAATCATCAGGGCCAATGGTAATAGCAGGCGTAGTCATTACCGTATGAATAGGCAAACTAATATCAAGGCCATCTGCAATGACTCGCTTGGTCATATCTCGGTCGGTAATAAGGCCAACAATGTTAGCGTCTTTTTTGATAACTGCGGTTGAGGTGCGGCAGGTATCACGCATTTCTTTGGCGACATCTTGAATGCTCATATCAATATCAACCACTGCAGCATGACCACTGGCCACTTCAGAAACTTTCTTTAAAAATAGGCCTTTCTCTTTATTGGACCACACCACATTTAAGGCCGAACGTAAGCGCAGTTGCGCCGCTGAGGAGATACTTTCACTAAACTGTTGATGTTGGGCGGTCAGTTTAAGCAGTTTTGAATGAGGAATTAAATACAGCAAGGTGTTTTCGATGGCGGTCGCGGTATAACCATCGAGGATATTCTTTAGGGGCTCTAAAAAGGTAAATCCGAATAAGTCTTCAGGGCCCATTTTTGAACGCAACACCCCGTCAGGCTTACGCTGCTCCATGGAGCCGGTACGAATAATATATAAATATTTTTCATTCGAACCGTCGCTGAATTGGATCTGCTCACCACGGCCAAGGTAGGTAATACTAATGCAGCTGGCAACATCTTTTAAAACGTCCCCTGACAGTTGATCAAACGGGTCAATTTGCCCAATAAAATCAACAATATTAGGAATTAGCGATTCATCCATTATCTTCTCTCAATCAGCGACGGGTAGATACCAAGGTCAAAAACCTTGGCATTTGTATGATTTAATATTAACGCATTTTGAGGAATAAAACGTTAACCAGACAGCAATCTTCTGCGAAAAACTGCTACTTTTTAACTTATAGAACAGCTCACAAAAAAAGGCCAACCTGTCAGTAACAAGTTGGCCTTTTTTAGCGATTAAAGCTTACTGCTGAATCGCTTCTAATTCTTGGTCACTTTGATTTAGCAACTCTTCACTGGCTTGACGAGCCTTTTCTGCATTACCCGCCATAATCGCTTCGTAAATTAAACGATGCTCTTCAATACAGGTAGTGCCACGCTTTGAGGCATGGTGGAAGAAACTCTTAAACATGGTGGTCAACACATTGGCAAACGGTAAAAAGAAGCTGTTACCAGTCGAAATAAAGATTAACCGATGAAACTCTAAATCGGCATCGACCCAACCTTCATGGTCAAACCCTTTAGAAATTCGATCCATTTCTTGAAATAGTGCGGATAACTGCATCCGCTGCTCAACCGTGGCATTGCGGGCGGCGCAAGCACAGGCTTCAGGCTCTATCGCTTTACGCAGCGATAAAAACTCTTGATAGAGATGCTCGGTTTTTTCCATGTCAATGAGCCAGTCAAGTAATTGAGAATCAAGATAATTCCAATACTCTTGCATTCGCACTCGGGTACCGACTTTGGGCTTAGACTCCAACAAACCTTTAGAGGTCAATAGCTTAATCGCTTCTCGCAATGCGGTACGGCTGACACCAAACTGAGTACAAAGGTCCATTTCCCCAGGGATAATCTCACCCTGTGGCAAATCACCAGAAATAATACTACGAGCCATTTCACATGCCACTTGCACATGTAAGCTGCGTTTTTCGCCACCAATTGGTGTAAATTTTGTGCTCATGTAGTAATACCCACCTATGATTTACACATTAATTAATACAAAAGACATAATAACTTGTATCACAAAGA
Organism: Shewanella sp. 10N.286.52.B9; assembly: GCF_002873635.1. Taxonomy (NCBI): domain Bacteria; kingdom Pseudomonadati; phylum Pseudomonadota; class Gammaproteobacteria; order Alteromonadales; family Shewanellaceae; genus Shewanella; species Shewanella sp. 10N.286.52.B9. The sequence continues at coordinate 336 of NZ_MCTY01000203.1, read as the reverse complement.
TACAAAGCAAAGGAGCCTTGCTGATAAGCAGAGGTTTAACAATGGCAATTGATAACCACAACATTTTAGCTAAGTTAGGCCTTGACGCAAATATTAAAGTCAGCAGTATAAAATATTTTTACTCTATATATTAGATGATTAGCAAGTAATAACAGTGAAATCTATTACACTTGTCAGCCAATAAAGTTTGTTAAACTATGTCTTTTACAATGAACTATAACGCCGACTGATACTCTTTTAACTAGTATATGGCATCGTTTAACATTCACCTGTTTTAGACCAGTAATAATATTAATGTAATTATAATAACCTTAATTGAAGATTAATACTTAATCC
>NZ_MCTY01000202.1:28040-33635 GCF_002873635.1 Shewanella sp. 10N.286.52.B9 | reverse complement strand
ATTGTGAAGCGGCTTTTTTGTAATATAAATATTAGTAACGCTTAATAGCTTTTAACTCACGAATATCTGCTTCAAAACTCTGAATTTCTTCAGCTGACACATATTTCTTTAATTGAACCATAGAGCCTTGGTAAAACTTAGTCATTGCATCGGCATAAGCCTTTCCAACATTATTGACTAAAACATCTGGCTTACTAGCATGCTTCATTGCGCCGCCAATTGCTCCACCAATAATACCACTACCACCAGCTTTTGTTTCCCACTGAGTAATGTATTCCTCAGAGATATTTAACTTTGTTAAGTCCACTCTTTTTTGCGACATAACTTGACCAGTTAGTGGTTCAATAAACTTTATGATAAATGATCCATCTATTCTTATCGTACCAGTTTCTTGTGCATAAGAAGAAAAAGACTTGGTATTAACATTAGCTTTGCCGACTTTTATATCGAACTGAGGGACAATGGCTAAATAGCTATTCTTCTTGTCACCATAGGTTATCTCATCAAAAGTTTCGTACGGACCTGAATAGGTGAACCCCTTACGTGTGATTAGAGTTTCAACACCATTTTGGAATGCACTTCTTACCTTTTCATTATATTGACCACGTATATTCACAAAATCACTAGAACGACTCGTATTTGCTTGTCCATATGGATTTTGAGTTGTATCACGCTGCTCATAGGCAGTAAAGGCGCCCCCTGGTTTAACAATTGCAATTTTCTTATCGACAGATGCTTGTTGGGCACCAAAATCAAAATTGGTATCTACGACTCCAGATTCATTTTTTACAGGGATTGCAGAACAAGCAGCTAAAGTTAAGGCGGCTACCAAAGTGATAGTTTTTTTCATTTAACATATTCCTTTATATTTCATAACAAGAGCACCCATTTTACATCAAATGATTCAACTTTCATCATTGTCGATCATTTATTTATTTATAACAATAGCTTACGCACAAACCAAACAGTTACATTCACTATCAGAAGCATATTTTCTTATTGTAAACTCTGCCTAAGTTAATAAAGTTAAAATAATATGTTGAAGGCCCCTTAAAATAACTAACTGCGAGTTTGTAACACTTTGTAACGCAGCAAGGGTTACTGTTTCACGTGGAACATCATATTTCTGTGAGCATAACATCACGCTTTACTAATAAAGCTAGCATCAGTGTTGCATCAAACTTTAACCAGAGTAAAATTAGCGCAATTGTTGAGTAAGAAGAATTGATATGACTAAAGATTTTACTGCCGCAGACCACCACTTAGATGCGCTTGGTTTACGTTGCCCAGAACCTGTAATGATGATCCGTAAAACTGTGCGTAAAATGGCAGAAGGTGAAAGCCTATTAATTACTGCTGATGATCCAGCAACCACCCGTGATATTCCAAGCTTTTGTGAGTTTATGGATCATACTCTTCTAGCAAGTGATACTAACCAAACACCATATAAATACCTGATTAAAAAAGGCCTCTAATCATGATTTCGTTACACGCTATTGCTTACAAAACTGCTAAAAAAGGGCCGATGAAGCCAGTATTTTGTGCCAAGGTAAGTTTATTAAAAGGCGTTGAAAACGATATTTTTGGAAAACCCGGAAAACGGCAAGTGACCGTCATGTCGCAGCAACAGTGGCAATTAGCCTGTAATGAAATTAATGCCGATTTAGACTGGTTAACCCGAAGAGCCAATATATTAATTGATGGCTATAAGTTTAGCGCCGCAGATGTTGGTAAAGTCATTAAACTTGGTAATGATGTTAGCTTACTGATTACCGGTGAAACCGACCCATGTAAAAAAATGGAGCAGTCACAGCAAGGTCTTGAAAAAGCCCTCACCCCAGATTGGCGTGGTGGCGTAACCTGTAAAGTGATAACTGAAGGCCTGATCCAAATTGATGATCAGGTTTCAATAATAACCATATAAGTGTGCCTATTGAGTTTTATCTTTAATGACAGTTGCACTGAGCAAAAATGAATAACTATTCAGTGCTTTATTACACTAAACAAACTTGCAAAATTAGATACATACTCACGTATTTTTATACGACTTAATTAAAACTCAGCTCAAAGCCCCCCACAATTTAACCAACATACAGCAATTTATCAGATTGAAATAGCTAGACACCCAGCTTCATATCGCTGAGCTGCAAATAATTATTCTACAGCCTAGCAGTCACCCGATAGCTGTCATTATTTGAAACAGAATATCTATTTAGTTATTGGCTAATATATGCGATAAATGTCATCAGATTTGTAACTCGCCAATAACACTAAGAAACATAAAAGTGTTAACGCGACCTATAACAATAATGACAACAAATGGACTGTGCATGCTAACTTCAAAAATAAAACCTCTCTACACTGCGATAGCGTTAAGCTTAGCAAGTGTTTCTCTTGCTGCTAATGCCTCTGATGATGCTTCTAAAGAAACAGAAAAATGGCAAGTTAATGCGCCTGCGAACGCGCCGCTAGAAAAACTCTCTATTGATGTCACCGAAGGCACATGGATGAATGTCAGCGTTTCCCCTGACGGTAAGACCATAGTGTTTGACTTACTCGGTGATATTTATCAAATGCCAATAAAAGGTGGCGAGGCAAAAAAACTCGCTTCTGGCATCGCTTGGCAAATGCAGCCGGTATATAGCCCAGATGGCAAATATATTGCCTTCACCTCAGATGAAGATGGCGGTGATAATATTTGGGTAATGAATGCTGACGGTTCGAACCCACATCCTGTAACCAGTGAAACCTTCCGCTTACTCAATAGCCCAGCTTGGAGCCCTGACTCACAATACTTAGTGGCCCGCAAACATTTTACCGGTAGTCGCAGTTTAGGTGCTGGTGAAGTGTGGATGTATCACGTCGCTGGCGGCGAAGGGGTAAAATTAACTGAGCGTCCGAACGAACAAAAAGATTTAGGCGAGCCTGCCTATTCACCTGATGGCAGATATATTTATTTCAGCCAAGATGCTACCCCAGGCAAAACCTTTCACTACTCAAAAGATTCAGTAAAAGGTATTTATAAAATTAAGCGCTACGATACTCAGTCTGGTGATATAGAAGTATTACTTGAAGGCACTGGCGGCGCCATTCGCCCAACACCTAGCCCTGATGGCACCAAGTTAGCTTATATCAAACGTGATGGCTTCCAATCTTCGCTGTATTTACTCGATTTAAAATCAGGGGCGCAAACTAAGCTTTATGGTAATTTAGATCGTGATATGCAAGAAACATGGGCAATTCATGGTGTGTATCCGACCATGTCTTGGACCCAAGACAATGAACAAATTGTTTTTTGGGCCAAAGGTAAAATTAATAAATTAACCCTTGAAGACAAGTCTGTTGAGAATATTCCTTTCAGCGTTAAAACTGAATTAGAGGTGCAACCATCAGTACGCTTCACTCAAAATCTAGATAAGGATAATTTCGACGTAAAAATGCTGCGTATGGCACAAGTCTCACCTAACGGTGAAAAAGTGGTTTTTGAAGCATTAGGCAAACTTTGGATCCGTGATATTGAAGATGGTAAACAAAAGCGTTTAACTCGACTTGATGATGACGTTAATGAACTATTCCCGCAATGGTCACGGGACGGCAAGAATATCGTCTTTACCACTTGGAATGATCAAGAGCAAGGCACCGTCAGTATTGTGAGTAGCAAAGGTGGTCGCAGTAAACAACTGACATCACTGCCAGGTAAATATGTCGAACCAACCTTTTCACCAGATGGTAAAACCGTTGTCTACCGTAAAGCGAAAGGCGGATATGTCACTCCTAGAACTTGGTCCCAAGAACCGGGTTTATATAAAGTTGATCTAAAGAATAAGCAAAATATCAAAGTTTCAGCTAGCGGTTATCAGCCACAATTTGGCGCTGATAATAATCGTGTCTTTTTTATGGATCACGGTAAAACCCCAGAACTGGCATCAATCAGTTTAGACGGCTTTGAAAAACGCACTCACTACACTAGCGAACATGCTACCGAATTTAGAGTATCGCCAAATGGTGAGCACCTTGCCTTTGCTGAACGCTTTAGAGTTTATGTCACCCCTTTTGCCAAGCATGGCGAAACCATCAAAATCAGCCCGAAAGCGAAAAACTTACCAGTAATGCAATTAAGTGCCCGCGCAGGTGAAAGCATTAGCTGGAACAGTAACAATGAAGAAATTTATTGGACTTTAGGCCCAGACCTTTATCAAGCCAAAGTGGATACTGACTACAACAGCGATGAGGAAGCTAAGCCTGAAGTTACTGCTATTGGTTTCACTAAAAAAGCAGATGTTCCACGTGGAACAATCGCATTTGTTGGTGGCAAAATCATTACCATGGAAAATGACCAAGTTATTGATAATGGTGTTGTCATCGTTAAAGATAATAAAATTGTCAATGTTGGCGATGCTAACTTAACCATTCCAACTGATGCACAAGTCATCGACATTAAAGGTAAAACTTTAATGCCAGGTTTATTTGATGCCCATGCTCATGGTAGCCAAGCAGATGATGAAATCACGCCACAGCAAAACTGGCAATTATACTCAGCACTGTCGTTGGGCGTGACTGCAATACATGATCCGTCAAATGACACCACTGAGATTTTTGCAGCATCAGAGCAACAAAAAGCCGGTAATATTGTGGGTCCGCGCATATTCTCAACCGGAACTATTTTATACGGCGCTAATGCACCAGGTTACACATCCCATGTAGATTCACTGGATGATGCAAAATTCCATTTAGAGCGTCTTAAAAAGGTAGGCGCTTTCAGCGTGAAAAGTTACAACCAACCACGTCGTAACCAACGCCAACAAGTGATTCAGGCTGCCCGTGAATTAGAAATGATGGTGGTTCCTGAAGGTGGTAGTTTGCTGCAGCATAACTTGTCGATGATTGCTGATGGCCATACCACTGTCGAACACTCATTACCCGTTGGTTCTATCTATAGCGATATTAAACAGTTCTGGAGTCAAACCAAAGTCGGTTATACCCCAACACTGGTTGTCGCATATGGCGGTATTTCTGGCGAGCATTACTGGTACGATAAAACTGATGTTTGGGCACACCCTCGCTTAAGCATGTATGTTCCGTCTGATATTCTTAATGCCCGCTCAATGAGAAGAACAACTGCACCGGATGAACATTACAATCACTTCAATGTGGCACGGGTTGCCAATGAGCTAAATGATATTGGCATCAAACCCAATATTGGTGCTCATGGTCAACGTGAAGGTTTAGCGGCGCACTGGGAAATGTGGATGTTTGCTCAAGGTGGTATGAGCAATATGGATGTGCTGAAAACAGCAACCATAAACCCTGCAACCACCTTCGGTATGGATCATCAAATAGGCTCAATTAAAGCCGGTAAACTAGCTGATATTATTGTTATTGATGGCGATCCGTTAACTGATATTCGCGTGACCGATAAAATTACTTACACCATGGTCAATGGTAAGTTGTTTAATTCAGAAACGATGAATCAACTTAATGACGAAGAAATTAAGCGTAAGCCTTTCTTCTTTGAAAAGAAAAAGTAACGTTAATCTCTATGCCTAGCCTTACGACAAAGTAAGCTAGATAATAAAAAGGGATGTTCCACGTGGA
>NZ_MCTY01000202.1:0-27341 GCF_002873635.1 Shewanella sp. 10N.286.52.B9 | reverse complement strand
GATGTTCCACGTGGAACATCCCTTTAGATTATGTGTAAAGTAAAATGGTAGGCCTAAATAAAAATATACTAAAAGTACATCCCCCTTTGAGTTCCCTTCCTTTCTTCTTTAAACCTAAATAGATAGGCAAAAAGTACTGATATAAATATTGGCACCCCACCTATCACCATCATAAAAATTTTAAAGTCATTTTCAAGTAATGACATATGGCTAATAACGACAGTGCTCAAACTTAAAAGACAAAGATAAAAACCTATACCTACACCAATAAAAGCTGACTTGCTAAGAGTCTCCTCAGAACGAATAGCCCTAAAACACGAAGCGCTATGCCCATGTAAAATAACTAAACTAACAATATAAGCAAAACACCATGCAATCATTACAAGTCCTCTGTGGTCAATAAGCCTCTATTCAGCAACTCTTCTTGTAATCCCTTCAAATCAGAGTCAGTTAAGCCTTTCATTACACTCGCTAAAATTGTCACTAAAACAAAGGATTTTGTGACAGTACTAACGCCGCTCTTTGTAATGCTCATACCTGTTTTATTTGATAGCCCATTGACGATTGACACACCAGAAGCTTCTGTAACCCAGCCTTTAAAACCAGTCATAGAAACTCCAAATAATGCTGGAACCAACCAGCTAACTTCTAGCTTTGGTTCTATAGTAAAAAACCACGAACTAATGAAACTGCTCAATGTTCTATTATTGTCGAAAAAAGCCCTTAGCTCTGTATCTGATAGACACCACTTATTCCAATTTGGATTTGCTATATTCTGTGCAATAAGAGTTTGAATTGAATAGAGGAAAACAGGGTCACCCAAGCTCTTAGCCATTGGTAAAACTCTATTTTTTTCATTTCTTTGTAGCTGCCTATAAAGTAATACCCCGGATAAAATTGGTAAAACTTTTTCTTTATTATTCCGAATGAGGGTTAGATGTTTGTCTAGTTGCATTAATTTTGCTAAATAAATAACTGGTTCTTTAATAGCATTATCAACATTATAATTACGGTTTCCAAAAGCACTCATAGTCAACTCTCCTTGTTGAGTTAATATTGAGTACAAAAAATACAATAGATTTATATATTTGGCAATTTATACTTATAACAAAAACAATCTGTTGTATGGTCATTAATCATCCCTACCGCTTGCATAAATGCATAACAAATTGTCGGCCCGACAAAATTAAAACCGAGTTTTTTTAAGGCTTTGGACATGGCTTCAGATTCAGGCGTTTGCGCTGGCACTTCTGACATAGTCGCGAAGTGATTAATTTTCGGCTCACCTCCGACAAACTCCCAAAGAAATTCTGAAAAGTCATTGCCCTGCTCAACAAAGGCCAAATAGGCTTTGGCATTTCGAATAATAGAATTAACCTTTAGACGGTTCCTGATAATTCCAGGGTTTAATAGTAATTCTTCGACTTTGGCATCATCGAATGTGGCAATCACTTTTGGATCAAAATTGGCAAACAAAGCTTGGTAATTGTGTTGCTTCTTTAAAATGGTGATCCAAGATAATCCTGCTTGCTGACCATCCAAGCAAAGCTTTTCAAATAACTCGATGGGATCATAAACAGGCCGCCCCCAAACATTGTCATGATAGTCTTGATAAATAGGGTCATCACTGACCCAACCACAACGTTGTTGAACCATTTATTGAGTCCTTTACTATTTTTAATCTCTACGTTAAAAAATAACCTACATAAGCCTTTATCTACAAGGTATAATCAAAACCATTTTCTATTTATAGCCTAACCAGTAGATAAGCGGACATGACGACGAAACACGACGTAAAAACATTCCAGGGCTTTATTATGACCCTGCAGGAATTCTGGGCGCAGCAAGGTTGCGCAATAGTTCAACCATTAGACATGGAAGTTGGCGCTGGTACATTCCACCCAATGACATTCTTGCGCTCATTAGGCCCAGAGCCTATGAGTAGTGCTTATGTTCAGCCATGTCGTCGCCCTACCGATGGCCGTTACGGTGAAAACCCTAACCGTCTACAACACTACTATCAATTTCAAGTAGTGCTTAAGCCTTCTCCTAGCAATATTCAAGAGCTATACCTTGGCTCTTTAGAAGCACTAGGCGTAGATATGGGCGTCCATGATGTTCGCTTCGTAGAAGACAACTGGGAATCACCTACATTAGGAGCTTGGGGTCTAGGTTGGGAAGTTTGGTTAAACGGTATGGAAGTATCGCAATTTACCTACTTCCAACAAGTGGGCGGTTTAGAGTGTAAGCCTGTAACTGGTGAAATCACTTACGGCCTTGAACGTCTTGCGATGTATATCCAAGAAGTTGATAGCGTATATGACCTAGTATGGACAGACGGTCCAATGGGTAAAGTGATGTATGGTGATATTTTCCATCAGAACGAAGTTGAACAATCAACCTATAACTTTGAACACGCCAATGTAGAAGTACTATTCAAGCAGTTTGATGATTGTGAAGTCGCTTGTCAGCATTTACTTGACCTTGAAAAGCCATTGCCTCTTCCTGCATACGAACAAGTAATGAAAGCATCTCATGCCTTTAACTTACTTGATGCTCGCCACGCGATTTCGGTTACTGAACGTCAACGTTATATTTTACGTGTACGTACTATGGCCAAAGGTGTTGCAGAGTCTTACTACCAAGCCCGTGAAGCGCTTGGTTTCCCAATGTGTAAGTAGAGGTAAATAGAATGAATGTTGAAAACTTACTCATTGAAGTGGGTACTGAAGAATTACCGCCAAAAGCATTACGTAAATTAGCTGAATCATTTTTAGCTAACTTCAGCGAAGAGCTAACCAAAGCTGAGTTGGCCTTTGAAAAAGCCACTTGGTACGCTGCGCCGCGCCGTTTAGCTATTAGCATTGAACAACTTGCTGTAGCTCAAGCTGACAAAGTCGTTGAAAAACGTGGCCCTGCTGTTGCCCAAGCATTTGATGCTGATGGCAACCCAACGAAAGCAGCTATGGGCTGGGCTCGTGGTAACGGCATCACTGTGGAACAAGCTGAGCGCTTGAAAACAGATAAAGGCGAATGGTTATTACACCAAGCTAAAGTGGTTGGCGTAGAAACTAAATCACTGATCGCAGCCATGGCGCAAAAAGCATTAGATAAGTTACCAATTCCTAAGCCAATGCGCTGGGGAAGTAACACCACACAATTTATCCGTCCGGTTCATACCGTTACTATGCTATTAGGTGATGAGTTAGTTGATGGTGAATTGTTAGGTATCAAATCAGCACGTACTATTCGTGGTCACCGCTTCATGGGCGTTGATACCTTCGAGTTAGATCATGCTGACAACTACTTAGCCGCTCTTGAGCAGCAAGGTAAGGTTTTAGCTGATTACCAACGTCGTAAAGATATAATCAAGACTAACGCTGAAGCTGCAGCCAAAGACATTGGCGGTGTTGCAGAACTTGAAGATGACTTACTTGAAGAAGTCACCTCTTTGGTTGAGTGGCCTGTGGTACTCACCGCTAACTTTGAAGAAAAGTTTTTAGACGTACCGGCTGAAGCCTTGGTTTACACCATGAAAGGCGATCAGAAATACTTCCCTGTATTTGATAAAGCCGGCCAGTTGCTACCAAACTTTATCTTCGTGACTAATATCGAATCTAAAGATCCACAGCAGATTATTTCAGGTAACGAAAAAGTAGTTCGTCCTCGTTTAGCTGATGCTGAGTTCTTCTTTGAAACAGATAAGAAAGAGTCATTAGAAGCGCGCCTTGCTAGCTTAGAAACGGTTGTATTCCAAAAGCAATTAGGCACGATTAAACAACGTGTTGAACGTATCTCTGCAATAGCCGGTTTTATTGCCACCAGCATTGATGCCAACAGCGAAGAAGCGAGCCGTGCAGGTTTACTGTCTAAGTCAGACTTAATGACCAATATGGTGATGGAGTTTACTGATCTTCAAGGCACTATGGGCATGCACTATGCACGCTTAAATGGTGAAACTGAAGCTGTCGCAGTTGCTTTAGCTGAACAATACAAGCCAAAGTTCTCTGGCGATACCGTGCCTACTGCACCTATTTCAATCTGTGTCGCGCTAGCTGAAAAGCTTGATACCTTAGTGGGTATTTTCGGTATTGGCCAAGCCCCTAAGGGTGCTGCAGATCCATTCGCACTGCGTCGTGCAGCGATTGGTATTTTACGTATTTGTTTAGAAAACAACTTGCCATTAGACTTAGTTGATTTAATTGATAAAGCAAAACAATTACACGGTGAAAACCTCACTAAAGACAATGTGTCTGAGCAAGTGCTTGAATTCTTCATGGGTCGTTTCCGCTCTTGGTATCAAGATCAAGGCGTCAGCGTTGACGTTATTCTTGCAGTGCTGGCACGTAAGCCTACTGCACCGGCTGACTTTGAAAGCCGTATTAAAGCTGTGGCGCACTTCAGAACGTTAGAGCAAGCCTCTGCTTTAGCTGCAGCTAACAAGCGTGTTTCTAACATTCTAGCCAAAGTTGAAGGCGAGACTGCCACTAGCATTGATGCCAGTTTATTGGTTGAACCTGCTGAGAAAGCATTAGCTGAAAAGTTAGCTGAACTGCAACCACAGCTTGCGCCATTATTTGCTGCGGCAAACTACCAAGAAGCGTTAGCATTACTGGCGAACCTGCGTGAAAGCGTTGATGCCTTCTTTGAAGGTGTCATGGTAATGGCTGATGATGAAGCCCTTAAGAATAACCGCTTAGCATTACTAAATAGCCTGCGTGAGCAATTCTTACATGCTGCAGATATCTCACTACTACAATAATAGTTAACCCTATTAAGTTGTAAAAAAACGCGCTTTAACATCAGTTAAGCGCGTTTTTTATTGGCTGATTTTTAAAGCCTCATGATTAATTTTAAATGAAGACTTCGAATCAAATATTAAAAGCTAATCAGTTTTTGATGGAAAACATCAAACTCAGATTGATTCAAACCGACTTGCTGCAATAGCTGCTGTAAATCATCTTGTTCAAGTTTATCTTTTTGCCGCAACATAGAACACTCACTGATGATATTTGCCCGCCATACAGCCAATGCCATCATGTCTGTTGGACGATAATCAGAATTAGCTAATTGTGCTAGCTGAAACTCAAACTGTGCTGGCAGCTGCCAATGCTTCGCCAGTAACACACTTAGCCCTAACGACTTAGTGGTCATCACTTGCTTAAACAATGCCGAACTTGGCTGTTCACCCGGCTCGGCTTTTTCAAAGGCATCCAGCAGCATTTTGAAAATGGCGATTTTGCCAACATCATGAAGTAATCCCAGTAAAAACACCGTATCAGCATCTTCTTCAGCTAAGTCACTGGCAATAAAAGCCACTTGCATTGAATGACGCCAAATTTCAGCGCCAAAACGCCTAAAGTAAATCGGCTTAATATCAATCATTTCTTTCACTAAACAACTGCGAACAAACTGACGTAATTGCGCTCGCCCTAACTGCACAATAGCTTGGTGTAGATTAGTAATATCTTTGCCTGAACGCTTAAAAGCACTTGAGTTGCATAACTTTAATACTTCGACGCTCAGTACCGGATCTTGCTCAATTAACTGCAGTACTTGTTTGGTTTCAATCTCATCTTGGGATAGTTTATGGTCAAGCTCGGTTATGCGCCTTGGCAGTTTTAACACCTTGGCAGCAATATCTTGAGGTGCACTAAAAGCGATGTCGATTTCGGCTAATATGCTACGTTCAAGATTATTAGCCATGCCACCAGTTTTATGGCTACTCATAGGAAAAAGTAGACTATAAAACAGCGCCGACAAATCTATTTGTTGCGCCTCTTCTGGTGTTTCACTTGAGTTGCTTAAGTATGATTTAGTTTGCCTTACATATGAGTTACTAGAGCACAGTTTCGAGTCTGTAGCGCTTGACTCTTGGGTGTTAGCCGATAGCAATGAATGCTGCTCATTTAATGCTTTGGCTTGTTTGACCTCAACGGCCGGTCTTAAATTAAAAATCTTATTGAATAGCTTTTTAAACACAATAAATTACCTACACTTCAGGTAAATATACAACAGTGACAAGATGAGTTTGTAGAGATTACCGATAAAAAAATGGGCGCCTTAAGGCACCCATTTAATGTATTTTAAACTCGACTACACGTCTAAGTTAGCAACGTTTAGCGCGTTAGTTTCAATGAAGTCACGACGCGGTTCAACTTGATCGCCCATCAAACAAGTAAACAATTGATCAGCGCCTACGGCATCTTCAATGGTGACTTGTAGCATACGACGAGTTTCAGGATCCATTGTAGTTTCCCACAATTGCTCAGGGTTCATTTCACCCAATCCTTTATAACGTTGGATGTACAAACCACGTTTAGCTTCAGACATAGTCCAATCAAGCGCCTCTAAGAAGCTATCAACTTCTTTCATACGCTCGCCACGTTTAACATAGCCGCCTTCTTCAATCATACCGTCTAATGCTGAGCCTAACTTAGCAATACGTTGGTAATCATTTGATTGGAAGAAGTCGTAACTAAATACGTAGTTAGTATCAATACCATGCTTACGGATTGTTAGGCTTGGTAGGTATACCTGACGCTCAGGATCTAATTGTGGTTCAATGTTATAAATAACGCCGTCAGTTTCAATCTCAATAAGGTCAGCGACAAAGGCATCACACCACTGCTTCATTTGTGCTTCGTCAGCCAGCATTTCATTGTTCAGTGCTGGGTGGTAAAGCATACGGTTACAAATAACCGTTGGGTAACGCTTAGTTAAACGCTCAATAACCGCTTCAACCTCACGATACTGGCTCACTAAACGCTCTAGTGGCTCACCTGTCATACCTGGTGCACCCGCAGAAGGGTAAATATGAGTACCATCTAACGCTTGAGTGGTTAAGTATTCCGTTAGTGCTGGCTCATCTTTTAGGTACTGCTCTTGCTTACCTTTTTTAACTTTAAATAAAGGTGGTTGAGCAATATAGATGTAACCACGTTCAATCAACTCTGGCATTTGACGGAAGAAGAAAGTCAACAGCAGCGTACGAATGTGCGAGCCATCGACGTCAGCATCGGTCATGATGATGATGTTGTGATAACGGGTTTTCTCAGGATCATAATCATCACGGCCAATACCACAACCTAATGCAGTGATCAGCGTCGCGACCTCTTGAGAAGATAACATTTTATCGAAACGTGCTTTTTCAACGTTAAGAATTTTACCTTTTAGCGGAAGAATAGCTTGGTTTTTACGGTTACGTCCCTGCTTGGCTGATCCGCCAGCAGAGTCCCCTTCCACTATGTATATTTCAGAAAGCCCAGGGTCTTTCTCTTGGCAATCAGCAAGCTTACCTGGCAAACCACCTAAATCTAATGCGCCTTTACGACGGGTCATTTCACGGGCTTTACGCGCCGCTTCACGAGCACGTGCCGCATCAACGATTTTACCAACAATTAATTTTGCATACGTTGGGTTTTCTAATAGGTAATCATTTAATTGCTCACCCATTGTTTGTTCAACCGCACCTTTCACTTCACTCGACACTAACTTGTCTTTAGTTTGTGAACTGAATTTAGGATCTGGCACTTTTACTGAAATAACCGCGGTTAACCCTTCACGAGCATCATCACCCGTTGCATTGGTTTTACCTTTTTTATTGAAACCTTCACGCTCCATATAGTTATTTAAGTTACGGGTTAATGCCCCCCGGAAACCCGCTAAGTGAGTACCGCCATCACGTTGTGGGATGTTATTGGTAAAACAGAAAATCTTTTCTTGATAACCGTCATTCCACTGCATTGCCACTTCAACGGTAATGCCGTCTTCACGCTCTTGAGTAAAGTGGAAAACCTCTTTATTCACCGGCGTTTTATTGAGGTTAAGGTAATCAACGAAAGCACTGATGCCGCCTTCGTATTTAAAGAATTCATCACGGCCATCACGTTCATCAACTAAACGGATACCCACACCTGAGTTCAAGAATGATAATTCACGAACACGTTTAGCCAAGATGTCAAAGTGGAATAGCACATCTGAGAATGTTTCACTGCTTGGCCAGAAACGGATTGAAGTACCGGTTTTTTCTGATTCACCCACTGGGGTGATTGGCGTATCAGGTACACCCATTGAATAAAACTGCTCGTAAACTTTACCGTTACGACGAATGGTCATTTGCAGTTTTTCAGATAATGCGTTTACAACCGAAACACCAACACCGTGTAAGCCACCTGATACTTTATAAGAGTTATCATCAAACTTACCACCGGCATGAAGTACCGTCATAATAACTTCGGCAGCGGACACACCTTCTTCTTCATGAACCTCTACAGGAATACCACGGCCATCATCTTGTACTGATACCGAGCCATCTGAATGAATGGTGATAGTAATGTCACTACAGTGGCCTGCTAAGGCTTCATCGATAGAGTTATCGACCACTTCGAATACCATGTGATGAAGACCTGTACCATCGTCAGTATCGCCGATGTACATCCCTGGTCTCTTACGAACAGCATCAAGGCCTTTTAAAACCTTAATACTCGAAGAATCATAACTATTCTCTGACATATTTCTCTCTCGTTTTTATTCAACTACCGTGACTTGCCCATGTTCCACATGAAACATCTTACTTGGTGGGCTAGCCAGCGAATCGACTATTGCAACAGGATCAATCGCTGTGACAAAAATTTGTGCACCGGTTTCGGTTAACTGTTTTAGTAATAGTTGCCTATGCTGAGCATCTAACTCAGATGGAAGATCATCCACTAGGTAAATACTATGCTTGTTTTGCTGTTTTTGAAGCAATTTACCCTGTGCAAGGCGCAGTGCACAGACTAATAATTTTAACTGTCCTCGGGATAACGCATCCTGTACCGGTAAGCTGCCAACGCGTAATCGTAAATCCGCTTTATGTGGTCCACTGCCGGTATTTCCCGATGCTAAATCTCGGTGATATTGAGTTTTAAGTAACTCGGCAAATTCCGTTTTGCTATCCCAGCCACGGGTAAAGGAAACCTTAATATCAACCCGTGGTAAAAACTCTTCGATTATACCCTTAAGTAGCTCATTTAACGAGTCCACATATTGATTTCGTATCGAAGTAACCTGCTCAGCATAACGCACCAATTCCTTATCCCAAAATTGTATATTGGTGTAAGAGGCTCCATCTCTAAGAAGCTGATTTCTTTGCTTTAAAATTCTTCTGGTATTCACCCATGCCGTATAAAAATGACTGTCAGCATGAAAAGCTCCCCAGTCGATAAACTGCCGGCGTGCTTTTGGGCCTTCAAATAGTAAAGAAAAACTTTCAGGGGTGATAACTTGAATAGGTAACGTCTCAGCTAATACCGATAATCGCTTCACGTTATCGCCATTAAATTTAACATCAATGTCGCCATTGCGGAACCGTCTAAGGCCTAATTTAGCTTCGCCATTAGGCATTTCGAGCTTGGCAAACAAGGTCAGTTGATCTTGCTCAATATTGATAACCCGCTGGGACAGATGGCTACGAAACGAACGCCCCATACCGAGAAAATAAATGGCTTCTAAAATGCTGGTTTTACCACTGCCATTTTCACCATAAATTAAATTAAGCCCATCACTTGGCGCTAATGTCGCTGACAAAATATTTCGGAAATGTTCGATATTGAGGCGGGTTAAACTCATGGAAAATAAACAGACCCTAATTTAAAAAGAGTGAAACGAAAGAAGGTGCCTTAATGTAGCACCTTCTTGGGGTAAAACGTTATAGTTAAACGGCGCTTAATCAAGTTTAAGCGACTATTTACTTATAAGCGCATTGGCATAACCACGTACATAGAGTCTTCTTCTGCGTGGTTTTCAATTAGTGCGCTTGAGTTACCGTCTATTAAGGTAATTCTAACATCATCACTGGCTAAATTATTTAATACGTCCAATAGATAGCTGACGTTAAAGCCAATTTCTAGGTTATCTGAGTTGTATTCAACATCGATAATCTCTTCTGCTTCTTCTTGCTCCGGGTTATTGGCGGTAATGCGCAATAATCCCGGCTCAAGCTGAATACGCACACCTCTAAACTTCTCATTCGACAAAATAGAAGCACGGGTTAACGCTTGTTTTAATTGATTACGGCTAGCCACCACAATTTTGGTGCCGCCTTTAGGTAATACGCGGCGATAATCAGGGAAACGACCATCGACTAATTTACTGGTGAATACCGCATTGGCAGTAATCGCACGAATCGCACTATCACCAATCGCAATGGTAATATCACTGTCTTCACTTTCAAGTAAACGCGCCATTTCAACCACGCCTTTACGCGGCACAATCACTTGCTTCTCAGGTAAGCTGGTTTCTATTTGACGATGACTTAATGCTAAGCGATGACCGTCTGTGGCAATGGCCTTTAAGGTGTTACCTGCGGTTTCAAATAACAAGCCATTTAGATAATAACGCACATCTTGGTTTGCCATTGAAAATTGTGTCGAGTCAATAATCGACTTCAAAGTGCCCTGCTTTAAGCTAAATTCAATTTCAGCTTCAAACGCTTCAACATTGGGATAATCTGATGCTGGCAAGGTCGCCAGTGAAAAACGACTACGGCCTGAGCGTAATAACCATTTGTTCTCTTGCTGCTCAATTTTAATTTCAACTTGCTCAGGAAGAGATTTAACAATATCTAATAATTTTTTAGCCGGAACTGTGGTGCGTCCCACTTCAACTTCACCTTGGATGGGAGCTTGACCGACAAGCTCAACCTCTAAGTCCGTACCTGTAAGCTTAAGTGAGCCCTCACTAACTTCAACAAGTAGATTAGATAAAATTGGCAAGTTATGGCGTCTTTCTACTGCGCCACAAACCAACTGAAGTGGTTTTAATAGGGCATCCCTATCAATTGAAAATTTCATTCGTCTCAATTTCCCGATATTAAGAAGATAAGGTACGTATCAAGTTAGCATAATCTTCTTTAATGTCATGACTTTCTTCACGTAACTGAGCAATTTTTCTGCATGCATGTAATACAGTAGTATGATCACGACCACCAAATGCGTCACCAATTTCAGGCAAGCTTTGGTTAGTTAACTCTTTTGATAATGCCATTGCCACTTGACGTGGTCTGGCAACACTGCGCGAACGGCGCTTAGATAACATGTCAGCCATTTTAATTTTGTAATATTCAGCAACGGTTTTCTGAATATTATCAATGGTGACTAACTTTTCTTGTAACGCCAGTAAATCACGTAATGCTTCACGGACAAAATCAATGGTAATTGGACGTCCGGTAAAATTAGCATTAGCAATAACGCGATTTAATGCGCCTTCTAATTCACGCACATTTGAGCGCAAACGCTTAGCAATAAAAAATGCCACTTCATCAGGCAGATTAATGCCGCTCTCTTGTGCTTTACGCATTAAGATCGCCACACGGGTTTCAAGTTCTGGCGGTTCAATGGCAACGGTTAGGCCCCAACCAAAGCGAGATTTTAAGCGATCTTCAACACCATCGATTTCCTTGGGATATTTATCCGAAGTTAAAATGACTTGATGGTTACCTTCAAGTAATGCGTTAAAGGTATGGAAGAATTCTTCTTGAGAACGATCTTTATTGGCAAAAAATTGAATGTCATCAATAAATAATGCATCAACACTGCGGTAGTAACGTTTGAAATCTTCGATGGCGTTATTTTGCAGTGCTTTAACCATGTCCTGAACAAAGCGCTCAGAATGCATGTAAACCACTTTGGCATTGGGATTATTTTTGATGATCCCATTGCCAACAGCGTGTAATAAATGGGTTTTACCTAAACCAGTACCACCATATAAAAATAGTGGGTTATAGGCGCCACCTGGATTTTCAGCCACTTGAAGTGCAGCCGCTTTACCCAGTTGGTTTGATTTACCTTCAACAAAATTATCAAACTGGTAAGTCGGATTAATGTTACTGCGGTGGTTAGCATGCTCAACCGGTTCAGCTTGAGTATTAAACGAAGTACTAACGCGCGCTTTAGTATGGGTATTTTGAGGTTTCTTTATTTCAGCAATCACTGGTGCTGCAGGTTTAGCTGCAGACGGACGACTACCAATATCAAAACGCAGCTTAGGCGCATTGCCACCTAACTGTTCAGTGAAAAATTGATTAATGATATTGATATACTTATCACGAACCCAATCGAGCACAAAACGATTCGGCGCATAAAGTACCAAGGTATCACCATCCATTTCAGCTTGCAGCGGACGGATCCACATACTGAATTGCTGCGCAGACAATTCGTCTTGCAGTCTGCCGATACATTGTTGCCACAGTGAAACCGCCACTAAAAATCCTTAAATACCGTTTGTTGAAGGAGGGGTATTCTATCGTTAGATCTCAATGATCGCTATCGATAAAAAAAATTTTATCCCCAAGCTGATCATTGTATGTGGATATCTGTGATCTTTGAAGATCAAAATCGATCTATTTATTATGAATTGTTCATAGATCCTGCTTTATTAACCGATCAACATTGATCTATAATAGCGCGGCTTTGATCTAGTAAAACTATCTTAGATCCACTACATATTGTGTTGGTACACAGAGTTATCCACATCCTGTGGTAGATTTTTAGGGTACTTATCAAAGTTAAATTGGTAAAAATTGTTCATATAGTCATTTTCCTAGTTGACGGTAGTGATTAAAGTGATTACAATTCGGCCTCTTTTTTGCCCTTGCGTCTTATTTCAAGAATGTAAGGTTTATTAACTACTAAATATACGGATTGCCAAAATGAGTAAACGTACTTTTCAACCAAGCAACCTGAAGCGTAAGCGTTCTCACGGCTTCCGCGCACGTATGGCCACTGTAGGCGGCCGTAAAGTGATTGCACGTCGTCGTGCAAAAGGTCGCGCTCGTTTATCTGCTTAATCAGTAGATATTCATAGTGACTAGCTATGCTTTTACGCGGGAGTTGCGTTTGCTAACTCCCGCGCAATTTAAATCTGTATTTTCAAATCCCATCAAAGCATCTTCTGCTGAAATAACTCTGCTTGCTATTCCAAATTCAGAGCAACATCCTCGTATTGGATTAACTGTCGCAAAACGTTTTGTTAAAAATGCCAGTGACCGAAATCGCATTAAACGAGTGATAAGAACTAATTTCCGTTTACACCAGCATGATATTCCAGACCTTGATATAGTTGTCTTGGTAAGAAATGGCGTGGTTGATATGGAAAATGCAGACCTACATAAATTAATAGAGAAGTTATGGCGCAAACTCAGTCGCCGTTACAATGGTTAGCCACAAAGGCTATTCGTGGCTACCAACTCTTTATCAGCCCTATGCTGGGACCCCGCTGTAGATTCAATCCAACATGCTCTTATTATGCAATTGATGCAATAAAAACGCATGGAACTGCGAAAGGTTGTTGGCTTGCGGCGAAACGCATACTAAAATGTCATCCTTTACATCCCGGCGGAAGTGATCCCGTCCCCCCTAAAAACGACAGGTGTAACAAATAGGCTATGGAATCTCAACGTAATTTAATGCTTATCGCTCTGCTTTTTGTCAGCTTTTTAATGTGGCAAGCATGGCAAGACGATAAAGCCCCGCAACCAGTAGCGGCCCAAACAACGTCACAGACTACTAATGTTGCGTCACAAAACGTTAGCGATGTACCAGAGGCTGATGCAGGCATGCCTGTTCAATTACCTGCTACACAAAATTTAATTACTGTGAAAACAGATCAACTAGACATTAAAATCAGCCCAGTAGGCGGTGATATTGTTTATGCTGCATTAGTTGATCATAAAGTTGAAATAGACAGTGATGACCCATTCGTAATACTTGAACAAAATGGTTCATTTAATTACATCTCACAAAGTGGTCTTATTGGCCGCGATGGTATTGATAGCAGCCGCCATGGTCGCGCTCAATTTTCAGCAGAATCTGAAAATTATGTGTTAGCCGATGGCCAAGACTCTTTATCAGTACCGCTTAATTATGTTGATGCTAATGGCGCAGCATATACCAAAGTATTTACCTTCACCCGTGGTCAATTTGATGTGACTGTTGATTACAATGTAAACAACACCACTTCAGCACCGCTGCAAATGCAAATGTATGGTCAAATAAAACAAACTGTACAAGCATCTGAAAGCAGCATGATGATGCCAACTTACCGTGGTGCAGCATACTCGACTAGCGATGTTCGTTACGAAAAGTATGACTTTGATGACATTGCAAAAAGTAACCTAAACCAACAGACACTAGGTGGTTGGGCAGCAATGCTACAACACTACTTTGTATCAGCTTGGGTGCCGCCTGCAGCTGATTCAAATACTATTTTTACCAGCATGAGTGCTGGCGGCCAAGCCAATGTTGGTTTCCGCGGCGCGGTACATGATATTGCACCAGGTGCACAGCAAACCATTAGTGCCCAATTCTATGTTGGCCCTAAAAACCAAGAAGCTTTATCTAAAATTTCTGAAACATTAAACCTTGTTGTAGATTATGGTTTCCTTTGGTGGTTAGCTATCCCAATTCACTGGTTATTGATGTTCTATCAATCCTTTGTAGGTAACTGGGGTGTGGCGATTATTTTAATTACCCTAACCGTGCGTGGTCTTTTATACCCGCTAACCAAAGCACAATACTCGTCAATGGCTAAAATGCGTAACTTGCAGCCTAAACTGACAGAAATGAAAGAACGCTTAGGTGATGACCGCCAGAAAATGGGTCAAGCCATGATGGAGCTGTATAAGAAAGAGAAAGTTAACCCTATGGGTGGCTGTCTTCCTATCTTGCTGCAAATGCCAATTTTCATCGCCTTGTATTGGGTATTACTAGAAAGCTATGAATTACGCCATGCGCCATTCATGCTTTGGATTACCGATTTGTCGGTTCAAGATCCTTACTATGTATTACCATTATTAATGGGTGTGTCTATGTGGTTAATGCAAAAAATGCAACCAATGGCACCGACTATGGATCCTATGCAAGTGAAAATGATGCAGTGGATGCCAGTTATCTTTACTGTGTTCTTCCTATGGTTCCCAGCCGGTCTAGTTCTATACTGGTTAGTAGGTAACTTAGTCGCTATTACCCAGCAAAAGATTATTTATGCAGGTTTAGAGAAAAAAGGCTTAAAATAAGTCATAGCTCAAACTGATATAATCAACAAAGGCGGCTATTAAGCCGCCTTTTCCTTTACTATTTCAACAAGGTTTTCCTCAATGACAGACACTATCGTGGCACAAGCAACCGCACCAGGTCGTGGCGGCGTAGGTATCATTCGTATTTCAGGCGATAAAGCCACGGAAGTCGCACATAGCGTATTAGGCCATTTACCTAAAACCCGTTATGCCGATTACTGTGATTTTAAAAACGCGTCAGGCGAGGTCATTGATCAGGGAATCGCACTGTTTTTTAAAGGACCAAACTCCTTTACCGGTGAAGATGTATTAGAGCTTCAAGGCCATGGCGGCCAAATTGTGCTTGATATGCTGATCAAACGCGTGATGGAAGTAGATGGCATTCGTATCGCTAAGCCCGGTGAATTTAGCGAGCAAGCCTTTATGAACGACAAGCTGGATTTAACCCAAGCAGAAGCCATTGCCGATTTAATTGATGCCACCAGTGAACAAGCGGCTAAGAGCGCGTTAAACTCACTTCAGGGCGAGTTTTCTGATGAAGTACATCAGTTAGTCGAGCAAGTGACTAATTTGCGCTTATACGTCGAAGCAGCCATTGATTTCCCTGATGAAGAAGTCGACTTTTTATCTGACGGTAAAATCGCTAACTCACTGTATAACATCATCGCCAAATTAGACTTAGTCCAAGCCAGTGCCAAGCAAGGCTCAATTATTCGTGAAGGCATGAAAGTGGTAATTGCTGGTCGTCCTAATGCCGGTAAATCAAGCCTATTAAATGCCCTAGCAGGTAAAGAGTCTGCCATTGTCACTGAAATTGCAGGGACTACCCGTGATGTACTGCGCGAGCATATTCACCTTGATGGCATGCCACTGCATATTATAGATACCGCCGGTTTACGTGACACCGCTGATACCGTTGAAAAAATTGGTATTGAGCGTGCGTGGGATGAGATAGCAACCGCCGATAGAGTGTTATTTATGGTTGATGGCACCACTACCACCGATGTAAATCCTCACGATATTTGGCCTGACTTTATTGACCGTTTACCGAAAAAACTCGGCGTCACAGTTATTCGTAACAAAGCGGACTTAACCGGTGAGCCAGTAATGACCACTGATGAGCACGGCTATAGCGTTTATCGCATTTCAGCGAAAACCGGCTTAGGGGTTGAAGAGCTTAAACAGCACCTTAAATCATTAATGGGTTATCAAAGTAACCTTGAAGGCGGTTTTATTGCCCGTCGTCGTCATTTAGAAGCCCTAGATTTAGCTGCCAGTCACTTACAACTGGGTAAAGAGCAGTTAGAAGTGTATTTAGCCGGCGAGTTATTAGCAGAAGAATTACGTATGTGCCAAATGGCGCTATCTGAAATTACCGGTAAGTTCACCTCAGATGATCTGCTGGGTAAAATCTTTAGCTCATTCTGTATTGGTAAATAGGATCGCTCATGATATTGGCAAATAAGGTTATCGTGCTCGATTTCGAAACCACAGGCTTATCACCTAATAATGCAGATCGCGCCATCGAAATTGGTGCGGTAAAACTCATTGATGGCGTGATCGTCGATAGCTTTCAAGAATTAATGAATCCGGGTAGATCGGTAAACAGTTTTATTGAAAATTACACCGGCATCACCAATGCCATGCTTAAAGAGGCAGATTCTTGTGAAGCAGTCATGACTCGCTTTGCCGATTTTATTGAAGACTTTAACTTAGTGGCCCACAACGCCAGCTTTGATAAGAAGTTTTTAGATGCCGAGTTTGAGCATTGTCAGCAACAATATTCTGGCCAATTTGCCTGTTCATTATTACTGTCGCGCCGCATTAGCCAAGATGCGCCAAACCATAAATTAGGCACCTTAGTTGAATATCATCAGCTGCCTAATGATGGCGTGTTTCACCGCGCATTAGCCGATGCCACCATGACAGCACATTTATGGAATCATCAACTGCAGCTGCTGCAACAGCAACTGCCCCATAAAGCGATTACTTTTGAGCTGATTAACCAGATTTCAAAGCGCCCTAAAGCCCAAGTTAATGGTTACTTACAATCTTTATAACGGCTAACTTATAGCAACTAAAATAACCCATGATACGGCTCGTTAAGGTAATTCAGCGGCGAGCTTATCCACCAGTAACCTCACTTTGGGTGACAAATGCCGATTGTGAGGATACAAAGCCCAAATCCCCTCTTGCTGCTGCTTATAAGATTCTAAAATAACCGAAAGCTTGCCCGCAGCTATCGCCTCTGCCACGTAATAACCCGGTAGCTGCACAATCCCCAAGCCTTTAATCGCGGCGTTAAGTAAGCTAATACCACTACTGCACTGTAAATTCCCTTGCACTTTAATACTTCTTGCTTGGCCACCTTCATTAAAATGCCAGTGGGGTTGTGAGCCCACTAAACAATTATGCAGACTTAATTCTGATAATGAATAAGGCGCGCCGAAACGATTAATATAATCAGGGGCGGCGCAAACAAACTGCTCACGGCTGGTTAAGCGCTTTGCCATCATGCTCGAATCAGGTAAACGCCCTAACCTAATCGCTAAATCATAGCCGCCTTCCACTAAATCTAACTGCCGATTAGTTAACTCACAAATCACTTCAACATCAGGGTGCTGCTGCATATAGTCAGTGACAATCGGCATCACAAATGACTCACCATAGGTCACTGGTGCGGTAAGCTTAATTAACCCTTGGGGTTTATTTTGCAAACTACTTATAGCCCGCTCAGCTTCTTCAAGTCCATCGATAACTTGGCGGCAATGGCGATAAAATATATGGCCTTCTTCAGTTAACGATACTTTACGGGTGGTGCGATAAAACAATTTTGTGCTTAACCTATTTTCAATTTGGCTAATTTGGCGGCTCACTTGCGCGGTCGAAATAGCTAAACGTTTACCTGCTGCCGTAAAGCTATCCGTTTCAGCCACCGCGACAAATTCGTAAACCCCTTCCCATGGCAACATTATTACCACCTCGTAAAAGTAAATTGTATTTATAGCCCATTATCAACTGACAGAAAATAAATACAATAGATCCATCATCTACTGAGCCTCATCTACACTAAGTAGATCCACTTTTATGGTTAACGTTAAAAGGACAAACACAATGTCAGCACAATTTATGAAATCTAAGGCCGCTATTGCATGGGGACCAGGACAGCCATTATCGGTTGAAGAAGTCGACGTGATGTATCCAAAAGCAGGTGAAGTCATGGTGAAAATCATCGCTTCTGGTGTTTGCCACACCGATGCATTTACCTTATCTGGCGATGATCCAGAAGGTGTTTTCCCGGCTATTTTAGGTCATGAAGGTGGCGGAATTGTAGAGATGGTTGGTGAAGGTGTTACCAGTGTCAAAGTCGGCGACCATGTTATTCCGTTATACACCGCAGAATGCGGTACATGTAAATTCTGCACTTCAGGTAAAACCAACCTATGTAGTGCAGTTCGTGAAACCCAAGGCAAAGGCTTAATGCCTGATGGCACTACCCGTTTTTATAAAGATGGCCAGCCTATTTTCCATTACATGGGGTGTTCAACCTTCTCTGAATATACTGTATTACCAGAAATTTCATTAGCGAAAGTCAATAAAGACGCACCACTTGAAGAAGTGTGTTTACTCGGTTGTGGTGTAACAACCGGTATGGGCGCGGTATTGAACACAGCTAAAGTCCAAAAAGGCGATACTGTGGCCATTTTCGGTCTAGGCGGCATTGGTTTATCAGCCATTATTGGCGCAACCATGGCCGGAGCATCACGCATTATCGGCATTGATTTAAATGAATCTAAATTTGAACTCGCCACCAAACTGGGTGCGACTGATTGCATTAATCCAAAAAATTATGACAAACCGATTCAGGATGTCATTGTGGAAATGACCGATGGCGGCGTAGATTTCTCATTTGAATGTATCGGTAACGTCAACGTTATGCGCAGCGCGTTAGAGTGTTGTCATAAAGGTTGGGGCGAATCGGTGATTATTGGTGTTGCTGGCGCAGGCCAAGAAATATCTACTCGACCATTTCAACTAGTGACTGGTCGAGTATGGAAAGGAAGTGCATTTGGTGGCGTTAAAGGGCGCAGTCAATTACCGGGTATTGTTGAGCAATATCTCAACGGCGAATTCAAACTAGACCATTTCATTACTCACACTATGGGGCTTGAAGGGATTAATGATGCTTTTGATCTGATGCACAGCGGTGAAAGTATCCGCAGTGTCATTCACTTCGATAAGTAAATCTTATTGCCGTATTCGATAAATATCATGCCCTTAACCTTACGCTAAGGGCATTTTTATAAAAAGTGACCAATCAAATGACTTTAGAAAACATCAGTAGTAATAAAATGTTCGGCGGCTGGTTAAAACAATATAGCCATCACTCTGATACGTTAAACTGCCACATGCGCTTTGCCATTTATCTGCCGCCACAAGCAGCATCGCAAAAAGTGCCGGTGCTATATTGGTTGTCAGGCTTAACCTGCACCGACGAAAACGTAATGCAAAAATCAGGCATTCAACGAGTTGCAGCAGAGCTTGGCATCGCTATTGTGGCTCCAGATACCAGCCCGCGCGGAGATAATGTCGCAGATGATGCCAATGGCGCTTATGATTTTGGTTTAGGCGCCGGATTTTATCTTAATGCCACCCAAGCGCCCTTTAATACCCACTATCAAATGTATGACTATGTGGTAAAAGAATTGCCAGCCTTTATTGAGCAGCATTTTCCAGTGACAAGCATGCGCAGTATCAGTGGCCACTCTATGGGCGGTCATGGCGCCATTACCATCGGGCTTAAAAATCCGCAGCAATATCAATCTATTTCGGCATTTAGTCCGATCTGTAATCCGATAAATTGCCCTTGGGGGCAAAAGGCTTTTAACGGTTATTTAGGATCAGATCAAACAAGCTGGGCTGAATACGACAGCAGCGAGTTAATGAAAAACTCGATGGTTAAGGTACCTATGCTGGTGGATCAAGGCACTGAAGATAATTTTCTAGTTGAACAACTAAAACCTGAAAGCTTAATTGAAGCCGCTAAAGCTCAGCAATACCCGCTAACCTTACGCATGCAGGAAGGCTATGATCATAGTTACTTCTTTATCAGTAGCTTTATTGAAGATCATTTACGTTTTCACGCAAAGCACTTAATAAAGTAATAAAACCTGAATTCGGTCATAAGCCACCTTGTATTATGACCGAACATAAAATTGGAGTGACTATATTCTCAGTAGTCACTCCATTTTTGTTATCTATTTTTTTAATTCAACTTGTTAGTTAATTTTAAGCCGCCAATTTAGCGAAGTACTTCTTAGAAGCATCTCGAACTTTAGGGGCTAATAAAATAGCTGAGGTCATGGTTGGAATCGCCATTAAAGCATAGGCAGCATCAATAATATTAACGATTTCTTGAATGGTTGCTGTTGCAGCAAACAGTATCGCCAGCAAGAAAAATAATTGATATAGGCGTAATCTTTTGCGACCAAATAAAAATGCAAAGCACTGACCACCATAAAATGCTTGAGTAAAAATGGTGCTGATACTGAAAAATACCACGCAAAGGATCAGCAAATACGGACCCACGCCCGGCATAGTAACTTCAAAGGCTTGAGCCGATAAATTAACCCCCTCAGCTTCAGTTCCTTGCCACACCCCCGAAATTAAAATGATCATTGCCGTGGCAGTGCACACTAATAAGGTATCAATAGCAGGACCCAGCATGGCCACTAAGCCTTCTTTTACTGGTTCGTTGGTTTTGGCACTACCATGCGCCATTACTTCAGTGCCAATACCCGCTTCATTTGAAAAAGCCGCTCGGCGGATACCGATCAACATGGTGCCCAATATGCCACCACCAACCGAATTAAGTGAAAATGCTTCAGTGATAATAAGCTTAAAATAATTCGGTATATCAGCAATATTGGCAGCAATAACATAAAAAGCGCAGCCCATATAAATGACGATCATTAACGGCACGACTTTAGTGGCCACCGAAGCAATGCGTTTAATCCCGCCTAATATCACGCTGGCAACGATCAGCATAACCACAATCCCTAAGCTTAAATCCACCCAAAAGGTGGATTGATCACTGGGAAAATAGCCAGGTTTAACAATTAACCACTCACGAATAATCTGTACTAATTGATTGGCATTAAACAACGGAAAATTACCAACAAGGCCAACAACACAAAAAAATACCGCTAAAAAGTGCCATTTTTTGCTTAAACCTTGAGTGATTATGTACATGGGCCCCCCCTGCACATCACCATTTTCATCCTTGCCGCGATACATAATAGCTAAGGTACAGGTGAAAAATTTAGTCGCCATTCCCACAATAGCGCTAATCCACATCCAAAAGATGGCCCCCGGTCCACCCACCATAATAGCCACTGCAACACTACCAATATTACCCATACCAACGGTGCCGGCCATGGCACTGGATAACGCCCCTGCGTGGCTAATATGCCCCACAGCGCCTTTATCAGGATATTTACCACGGACAATATTTATAGCGTGGCCAATGTAGCGAAAAGGAATAAAACGTGAATAAATCAGGAAGAAAAGCCCACCACCTACCAGTAAAACCAGCATGTGAGGCCCCCATGCTAAATCAGCCATTTGAGCCGTAATTGAAACCAGAGACATAATAAAAGTTAATTTTTTGTTAATTGTAATTATTGAAAATACGGATAAAAACCACTTTGTGCAATGCTAAATAGGCGTAAACTAACCCTATAAGTAGTGTTTAACAGTAATCATCTAGGATAAAACATGGCAAAAATAGATATTTTAGTGGGCTCAACTCAAGGCGGAACCGAATATGTGGCCGACGATATGGCGGCTCAGCTTAACGAAATAGGCCACCAAACCTGCATTCATTTAGCCGCAAACTTGGATGATCTTGACCCTAAATCACTGTGGATCATTGTCAGTTCAACTCATGGCGCAGGCGATCTTCCAGACAATTTAGCACCCTTTTATCAGCAATTATTGACCTCAAATAGCGATCTAAGCGAGTTAAAATTTGCTTTGTGCGCAATTGGCGACTCAAGTTACGACACTTTTTGTCTTGGGCCTGAAAAAATAATTTCAAGACTCGATCAGCTCGGTGCAAAACAGTTTGTGAATAAGATCCAAATTGATGTTCAAAAGGATCCTGTCCCAGAAGATCCGGCACTAGCTTGGCTTTCAGAGTGGCAATCCTCCATTTAGATCCCCAAAAAGCCAGAGAGCTTGGTTAACATCTTTATTTATACCCACAATAACAACCCATCTTATCCACAAAAAGCAAAATACGATCATAACTTTGTGGATAAGCTATTATTTTTACCGATCATAACGCTGTACAGATCTTAAGGTGATCTACTCGAAGATCACCCCTGTGGATAACTAGCCGATCTATCCCCAAGTTATATTGAGTTTGATCCATCATTGATCACAGGATCGTTTTGTCGTTAACCTATGAAAATAAACAAATAAATGAGTTACCCACAGAAAAGTGCGATCCTAATAGTAATAGTAATAAAAAGATCTATTTAAAGATCTTAAGATCTATTAAGCGAAGCCCGTTAGATCGAAACTAGAAAATTGATCATTCCCGAAAAGCAAACCAAGTGCTAAAATACTCGGCTCAAGCAAGCCCTAGATTTGAAATCTAGTTAAATTTTGCAATATCGAATTTACTTTTATCCAAGGTCACAAAATGCATTTTCATGAACGGTTTGATGTAATTGTTGTTGGTGGTGGTCATGCCGGAACTGAAGCAGCCCTAGCAGCGGCAAGAATGGGGTCAAAAACATTATTGTTAACACATAACATTGATACTTTAGGTCAAATGTCTTGTAACCCTGCCATCGGTGGTATTGGAAAAGGTCATTTAGTTAAAGAAATTGATGCTCTTGGTGGTGCAATGGCTACTGCAACAGATTTTGCAGGTATCCAATTTCGAACATTAAATTCCAGTAAGGGCCCAGCAGTCAGAGCGACTCGAGCTCAAGCTGACAGAGCGCTTTACCGTCAAAAAATCCAACAGATTTTACAACACCAGCCTAATTTACGCATTTTCCAACAAGCAGTAGATGACTTAGTTGTTGAAAATAATACAGTAATTGGTGTAGTCACTCAGATGGGACTCGCTTTTGAAGCGCCAAGCGTAGTGTTAACTACAGGCACATTCCTTAGTGGTAAAATCCATATTGGTTTAGAAAATTACAGTGGTGGCCGAGCAGGTGATCCGCCAGCGATTGCCTTAGCAAATCGACTAAAAGAATTGCCAATTCGTGTTGGCCGCTTAAAAACCGGTACCCCACCAAGAATTGACGCTAATAGCATTGATTTTTCCAAGATGGCTGAGCAAAAAGGTGATTCACCTTTGCCAGTTATGTCGTTTATTGGTGATGTTAGTCAACACCCTGAGCAAGTATCTTGTTATATCACTCATACCAATGAAAAAACTCACGATATTATTCGTGGAGGTATGGATCGTAGCCCAATGTATTCAGGGGTGATCGAAGGTATTGGACCACGTTATTGTCCATCGATCGAAGATAAAATAAATCGCTTTGCAGATAAATCATCGCATCAGATCTTTATTGAGCCTGAAGGCTTAACCACCAATGAGATCTATCCAAATGGGATCTCAACCAGTTTGCCATTTGATGTGCAATTGAATTTGGTGCGATCGATTCAAGGCATGGAAAATGCTGAAATCATTCGTCCTGGTTACGCTATTGAATATGATTATTTTGATCCAAGAGATTTAAAAAATTCACTTGAAACTAAAAATATCAATGGTTTGTTCTTTGCTGGACAAATTAACGGTACTACCGGTTATGAAGAAGCCGGTGCTCAAGGATTGCTAGCTGGTATGAATGCGTCATTGCAAGTTCAAGGCAAAGAGGCTTGGTGCCCACGCCGTGATCAAGCTTACCTAGGGGTGTTAGTTGATGACTTATCAACCTTAGGTACCAAAGAGCCATACCGTATGTTCACCAGTCGTGCTGAATATCGTTTGCTACTACGTGAAGACAATGCTGATTTGCGCTTGACAGAAAAAGGTCGTGAATTAGGTTTAGTTGATGATCATCGCTGGGCATTATTCAGTGAAAAAATGGAATCGATTGAAACTGAGTTGCAACGTTTACGCAGTAATTGGGTTCATAATAATTCACCTTTGCTTGATGTATTAAACCCAGAGCTTAATACCCCAATTTCTCGTGAAGCATCATTTGAAGATCTACTTCGTCGTCCAGAAATGGATTATAAGAAATTAATGAGTTTAGAAGGTTTTGGACCGGGGATTGAAGATCCACGTGCTGCAGAGCAAGTTCAAATTCAAGTGAAGTACTCTGGTTATATTCAAAGACAGCAAGGTGAAATTGATAAAGCGATTCGTAATGAAACCACAATCTTGCCGCTTGATCTTGATTATCAAGAAGTTCCAGGCCTTTCAAATGAAGTGATCGCTAAGATGAATGAGCATAAACCTGAAACCATTGGTCAAGCATCAAGAATTTCAGGAATGACGCCGGCAGCGATCTCAATCTTGCTGGTTCATCTTAAAAAGCGTGGTTTATTGCGTAAAAGCGCATAAATCCCAGCAAAAAGTTGTCTTTTGACCAATAAGGGAAGCTTTGAGGCTTCCCTTAGTCATTTTCGCCATTCATAATACCCGATGATTTTATTATTCCCATTGCTTTTCGAGGTCACCCAGCGTGCTAGCAACTCAACTTAAAACCTATTTAGCTGAAACAAATATTTCAGCCACAGATACACAGCAAAAACAACTGGTTGATTTTGTTGCCATGCTGAATAAGTGGAATAAAGCCTATAACTTGACCTCGGTTAGAGATCCTGAACAGATGTTAATCCGACATGTGATGGACAGTTTGGTGGTTTCTCCTTATCTTAAGGGGCAACGCTTTATTGATGTCGGAACTGGACCTGGTTTACCAGGGATCCCATTAGCCATTTTAAATCCGGATAAAGAGTTTGTATTACTCGATAGTTTAGGCAAACGGATCCGTTTTCAAAAACAGGTTCAATTTGAATTAAAAATAAATAACATCACTTCAATTGAAAGTCGTGTAGAAGCGTATGAGCCTGAGCAAAAATTTGATGGCGTCATCAGTCGCGCTTTTGCATCAATCGAAGATATGCTCAGCTGGTGCCATCACCTTCCTGCTGCAGATGGTATTTTTTACGCCCTAAAAGGTCAGCTTAGTGATACGGAGTTAGCGACAATTCCTCAGGGTTTTGAAATAGCAGAAACGATAGTGCTTAATGTGCCAAAGTTAGATGAACAAAGACATCTATTAAAGCTGGTTAATAAAAAATAACCATAGCTAATAATTTATATTATCGGACATCGTAAATCAGTCATTAGGGTGAACTTGTGGGTAAAGTAATTGCCGTTGCCAATCAAAAAGGTGGCGTAGGAAAAACAACAACTTGTGTAAATTTAGCAGCATCACTTGCAGCCACAAAGCGCAAAGTGTTGTTAATTGATCTTGATCCACAAGGTAATGCCACTATGGGCAGTGGCGTCGATAAATACGACGTTGAAAACACCGCTTATGAATTATTAGTCGAAGAAAAGCCCTTCGATGACATAGTGATCAAAAATACCTCAGGTAAATACGATCTGATCGCAGCCAATGGTGATGTTACTGCTGCCGAAATTAAATTAATGGAGTTTTTTGCCCGAGAAATTCGTTTAAAAAATGCCATTGCAGCTGTTAAAGATGATTACGATTACATTTTTATTGATTGCCCGCCTTCATTAAATATGTTGACCGTCAATGCTATGTCAGCTGCTGACTCGGTACTGGTACCAATGCAATGTGAGTATTATGCATTGGAAGGCTTGACCGCCTTAATTGATACCATCACTAAACTGGGGGCTATGGTTAATCCTAGCCTTAGCATCGAAGGGATTTTACGCACCATGTACGATCCGCGAAATCGTTTATCCAATGACGTGTCTGATCAATTAAAACAACATTTTGGTGAAAAAGTGTATCGCACCGTGATCCCCCGTAATATCCGTTTAGCTGAAGCGCCAAGTTTTGGGGCGCCAGCAATGTATTACGATAAATCCAGTGCAGGGGCGAAAGCTTATTTAGCACTGGCTGGTGAAATCATTCGCCGTGCTGAGCAACAAACAGAATCTAAGTAAGTATTAAGTGTAAGGGAATAAAATGACGTTAAAAAAACGCGGTTTAGGAAAAGGCTTAGATGCATTATTGAGTAACAGTAGTGCTGCGAGTCGCAAAGCTGAACTTACACAACCTAAAGCTGAAATCAGTGAGCCACAAGTGGTTACTGAAGACGGTTTACTGATGCTTGATCTCGACTTACTGCAATCAGGTAAATATCAACCTCGTAAAGATATGTCACCTGAAGCACTTGATGAACTGGCTGAGTCGATTCGCTCACAAGGGGTTATTCAACCGATTGTTGTGCGTAAGGTTGATGATACCAAGTATGAGATTATTGCCGGTGAACGCCGCTGGAGAGCCGCTCAAATTGCTCAATTAAACAAAGTACCTTGTATCGTTAAACAGGTTGCTGATGAAGCTGCCGTTGCCATCGCTTTGATTGAGAACATTCAACGTGAAGACTTAAATGCCATGGAAGAAGCCATTGCATTACAACGTTTACTCGAAGAGTTTGAACTGACTCATCAACAAACGGCTGATGCCGTCGGAAAGTCGAGAGCAAGTGTGTCTAATTTATTACGCTTAAACAGTTTAAATGAGCCTGTAAAACGTTTACTGGAATATGGCGATATTGATATGGGTCATGCCAGAGCCTTGCTTGCCATTGAAGGTGAGGAGCAAACTAGCTTAGCTAGATTGGTCGCATCTAAAGAAATGACAGTTCGTGAAACTGAACGATTAGTCAATAAAGCGCTAAATCCGGCTAAAGAGCCTGAAAAAGTAACTCAAGACCATGATGTAAGCCGCTTAGAGCAACAGTTAATTGAACGATTAGGCGCAAAAGTTGCCATTAATCATGGCAGTAAAGGCAAAGGTAAGATTGTAATAAACTACCAAGATCTTGCTGAATTAGATGGTATTCTCAGTAAAATTCACTAAATTCCTCAACAAAATCATTTCAAAGGTAACTTAGCAACAAGGCGTATTTTTAACTTTTAGAATATTAAACGTTAAATATCAGCTTATATCACTGATAAACCTCATATCAAAGTTGCAAACAAGGTGTGAAAAGGTATACTTTGCATGCTTTTTTTCCCCAATAGATTTGTTAATAAATACAT
>NZ_MCTY01000201.1:0-54764 GCF_002873635.1 Shewanella sp. 10N.286.52.B9 | reverse complement strand
CTGTTGATACCCTTTTGGTCTGGTGTGGGCGAAGCGCCACGACGTTAATCCAAACTGAGTTTGGAAATACTTAAAGAAAACCTGCGATTTATAACTAGTATGGGCGAAGCGCCACAACTATATCTAGTCAACTCAAACTGGCTCCTTCAATTGAGCATTTTCATACTCTACAGGTGACAGAACTCCATTACTTAAATGAAGCCGATTCAAGTTGTAATACTTCATGTAAGCAGCATTGTCCTGCTCATCACACCTAAAAGCATCATCACCAAGAGTCAGCATCAAAACGAGCCACTCTGGCTTCAGCCTCTGTACAGCCAGTGCTTTGTATCAACTCAGCCAAGGTGGTACTCGGGCGTTCGGTGAGCAGGCGCACTAGTTTCACGGCTAACGGTTCTAACTTGTCACTATGTTCAAGCAGTGCGATATTGATCTTTTTTATCAGGTGGGCAAACTCAGTATTAGCTTGCCCATGTAACTGCGCAGCAAAGGACTGAATATTGACGGCATCACCCACCAGCTGCCAGTTGCGTGAACGGCGCACTCGCTTAAGCTCGCAGCCATACTGCTTTGCCATATCTTTAGCTTGCTTGGCTGCGCTGCCACCGATGCGATGAAAAAGCGAAGGCAGTGCAATGGTGATACCTTCATTCATAAGAGGATTTGTGAACATTTACTCAGGCGGTTTAATCTATGGTAAATCATAACTCGATATAAGCCCTGTAATTAATAAAATCCTCATATTAAGGATTTTACTAAGTTAACGGTAATAACAGTCAACTGGCTATCAGCCACAAAACGCCACATTGCTGTGACGTTATGATACCTAGATAAAGAAACAACAGTTACTGAGCTCGCTACAAAAGATAAAAAATGAGGCAACATAAATCAAATGCTGCCTCTTACTGCAATATTTACCCTAAGAGCCTGTTAACTATGGCACAATTTTAAACGATGGGTTTGCTTGGGTTAGCGACTTAGCGAGTTTTTGAATTACTGTCTGATCGCCTTGTAAACTGGCTTGCTTGGTTTTCAGTAATCCCGCGATGCTCACCTGCTGTAAACTAAACTTATCAACATCTTCTTTGTTGATGGTAAAGGTTGCATCTGCAGCGCTCTTTTTAGTCACTTTGATGTTGTTGAGGTTACCGTTACTCATTTCAACATAGTAAGTTTCGTTAATATCAGGCAGTACGATATTCATGGTAAAGCTATTGTGTTGGGCAACACTGGCATCAACTTGCACTGCCAGATAATCTAAAATCATCCCCATGTCCATTTCACTGATCACATCAGCAGAATTGCCTTTTAACACTGTTTCTTGAATGCCATGGCGCAGTTCATAAGCACCACTTAAATACACGTTGCGCCAGCCCGCGCCTTCACTTTGATAGCCCAGTTGCTCGTAGGTATCAGCCAGTAAGTCGCGGCCTTGTTGTAGCTCAGGGCAAGCGGTTACGACTTTATTCATTGCCGTGGCAACAAAATTATATTCGCCTTTATCAAAGTCGCCCTGCGCTTTGGTTAACACCGCTTTACAGCCTCCCATGTACTCAACAAACTTAGCCGCTTCAGCTTGGGTTGGCAGTGGGTTAAGGTTTGCCGGATTCATATCAAAATAGCCAAGATATAAGTTATATACTGCTCTGGCATTATGGCTGTAGGTACCGTGGTACCCATTGGTATGCCATGCACTTTGAATGGTTTCTGGGATCAGGTTTTGGATCTCCCAGCCAATGTCTTGCATCACTACGCCGTTATTGGCTAAACGCAGCGACTGATTATGAACAAAGCCATAGTTGTCTCGTTGCAGTTTAAGAAAATCATTTAAATCTTCATTGCCCCAAATCGGCGCTGAGTGCGCAGCAAATAACACATCCGCTTCAGCACCAAACTCAGTGATCACCTCATTAATTTTCTTTGACCACAGTAGCGCATCTCTGGTTTTCGCACCGCGTAAGGTGTAAATGTTATGCATGCCTTTATAGGTCAGCTCTGCTGCCCAAATGGCGTTCATACTTGGAATATAGGCCACAGCTTCTGAGGTCGCCTCTGTACCAGACGCATTCATGAAAATAAATTCAAGTCCATCAATAGTCCAAGACTCAATATCAGCTTTATGATTAGTTTCAATTGGTTTGACGTAGCTTAGCTCGCCTTTAGTGACCGCATTTGATAGCGCTGCATCAACAATACCGGTTTCACCAATTGGCAATACGGTGCCATATTGATAAGACACGCGGCGTGACATGGCATTACCCGCTAGCACGTTTTCATCAACTATTTCTTTGGTGATGTTTTTAGAGCCATAAGCCACTACATCAGGGAACATTTTTTGAATACCACGCGCGCCGCCAAAATGATCGCCATGGGAGTGGGAATAGATCATCGCTACCACAGGTAAATCGCCGTCTTCTGGTAAGTTGTTTAACGCAAAACGAAGCGATGCTTCAGCAGCCTCTGGGGTCGTTAACGGATCTAAAATAATCCAGCCTGTTTCACCTCTAACAAGGCTCATATTGGCAAGGTCGGTGCCGCGTACCTGAAAGATTTTATCTGAGACTTGATACAAGCCTGCCGCTTCATGGTTCACTTGTCCTTGACGCCATAATGATGGATTCACCGTATCAGGGGTTTTACCTTCTAAAAATCGATAGTCATTCCAAATGATGGCTGCGGTCGTTTCATCAAATTCGGCGATTAAGCCTTTACGGGTTTCTTCAAAACCCTTGGTATTGTTAAAGTCTAAGGTTTTGGCAAAAGCTTTATTGGCTGCAATCGTCGCTTTGGTGGCTGGCTTTCCTTGGTATTCGAATGTGGTAGTAAGCGCATGCTCATCAGTGCCTGCGCTATGGTCATAATCGTGCGCCACGACAGCTGAAGAACATACAGACAAAATTACTGTAGTAATAATTGATTTTTTCATAAACACCTCGGTTTAAAGTAAAGCCAGATATCAGTTTAAGGGGACTAAATATCATCAATAGGTGTATTATATATAAGCTGTGACAACGATGAATAAGCTACAAGTGATGTTAAACATAAGCCTGACTTATATTA
The DNA here is from genome assembly GCF_002873635.1 of Shewanella sp. 10N.286.52.B9. Taxonomy (NCBI): domain Bacteria; kingdom Pseudomonadati; phylum Pseudomonadota; class Gammaproteobacteria; order Alteromonadales; family Shewanellaceae; genus Shewanella; species Shewanella sp. 10N.286.52.B9. The sequence continues at coordinate 51,704 of NZ_MCTY01000201.1, read as the reverse complement.
AAGAGGCCGTAATATGGATTTGAATCTGCTAAACACCTTCATGAAAGTGTATGAATTACAGTCATACACTAAAGCTGCCGAGCATTTTAATATCAGTCAGGCGGCGGTGAGTATGCGCATAAAACAACTTGAAGCCGATATCGCTAATACGTTATTTATCCGCAAAGGCCGCTCTATTGAGCCTACTGCCCATGCCAATTACATGATGACTAAACTCGCGCCAGCGTCAGATTTAGTTTATGAAGCCCTATTTAAAGTCGGCCATAAAATTTATGCCCCTGATTTATTGGTTTATGACTTAGCCAGCCTCGACATTGACGTGTATACCCCACCGCTGAATCAAGAGCAGATTTTTACTGATATCAGAAATCGAAAGGTCGACTTGGTATTAGACTTTGTCACCATTAACGACCCAAGCGTGGTGAGTGAAAAGGTATCTGAAGAAGAAGTGATGGTTGCCGTAAGACAAGATCATCCTCGGATTGTAGACTCAATCACTGAACAAGAGTTTTATAATGAGCGCCATGTATCCATCAATGTCAGGCGCGAAAAGTCGAACTTATTTATGCTATTAAGTGACGCGCCAAAACCCAGAGATATTGCTCATGAGGCCACTTCGCTAGTCTCGCAGCTTGCCTATGTTGCCCATACTGATGCCATATCCATCACCCCGAAACGATTTACTTCGATTGCAGCAAAACTTGGCGTAAAGCTACTTGCTTGCCCAATGAAAATGAATAAAGCGCCCATCTCGATGCTTTATCATCGATCATTTTTACATAATGATGAGCATAAAAAATTAAGGCAAAAAGTGAAAAATAAAATTAGCCTTCGCAATTAAGGTTAAGCAACTGATTTTTTTATTTGAATGTTGAGATAACAAGATAGTTACCCCCAAAAAATATGCTGCCCAATAATGTTAAGGACAACTAATGACCGTTTGTGTAAACACCACCAAATTAATCTGTTTTTTATTATTACTAACTAGTCAAAGCTATGGCTATGCCTCCTCGTTATTAGGTAATACAGCGCCTAAAAAAGTCAGCATTACAACTACATCAATAGCAAGGTTAATCAAGGACACCATAGATGATTCACCTCAGCCATTTAGTGGCAGCGTCATTTTACTAGAAAATGGTAAGCCACTGCTCAAGTTACAAAAAGGCAAAGAAATTACCCAAGGTTCTAGCTTTGTTATAGCATCTCTTTCTAAACAAATTACCGCCACTTTGATTCTGCAAGCTGTCGATGCTGGTCAGCTAGACTTAAAGGGTTCACTGAATAGTTATCTTTTTGATGAGGCTGCCCCTAATCAACCCAAACAGCACAACAGTATTGAGTCGAGCTCAATCGAAAAAACTCATTTTGATCCTAAACGATATAACGAAACAATTACCATACATCACCTCCTTAGTCACACCTCTGGAGTTGACAAGTTAGGCCAGCCCAATAAATTTGAACCTGGCAGTCAATTTCAATACTCTAACTTTGGTTATTCTCTTTTAGGGCAACTACTCGAACAGGTAAACCAACAATCATTTGCTCAACAGATTGTGCAGTTTTCACAAGATAATAAGCTAAACGAACTTTATGCAGAAGTGGGCAGTATTGATAGTATTCGACGACAAGTGACTTCACTGGCTGTCGGCCTAAATGAATCAGATGTTCTCACAGCTTCAAACCTAGTGATTGACGAAGCGCTTCTCCCTGCAGGAGGGTTAATTGCATCCACAACAGCTTTTGCCTCATTTCAACATAAATTACATTCTGGTCAGTTTATCAGCCCCAAAAGCTATGAACTTATGACACAGTCTCATACCAAGATAAAATTTTTATGGCCAGACATGAGTTATGGCTACGGGCTTAGGATCAATAAAGAAGATGGCATCTTAGAGTACAGCCATACTGGCTACTTATCTGGATACATGTCGATGTCACTCCACTACCCAGAATTTAATTTAGATTTGGTCATGTTAGAAAACATATCTTTAAATCTAAATGATTTCAGCCGCGTCTTCGAACTTCACACCCAGATACGACAAGCTATTCGTCACAATTTATCCCTCAACAAACCATAACGCCCCAGTCAATAAAGTGAAGCACTCAAATTAACTCATCGATATTAACCAGCCAAACTGCTTGGCTGGTTAATCTTCTTAGCAAGCAAACGCACTAAATTATGCGAACTAACCCTTACCAACTCACCCCAAAACCACTAGCTCAAGCTTTTAGCCAAGTCCTCCACTACATTCAGCGCATTCGCTAACTGTGCATTAGATAAATAAGGCGCGGGGCCAAAACGTAACTGATTGCCGCGACTGTCACATAAGATGCCTTGGTTCCCCAGCGCCACAACCCACTGATTGGCTTTGGCGGTGGTTAAAGACAAAAATCCAGCATTATCAATGATGTTATGTGACGGCAAAGCTAAAACGTCACGGCTTAAGCCCATAGTTTCAATCCCTTGCCATAAAACGCTAATTTGTTGCTGACTTATCGCCCTCAGCTTGATGTCAGTAAGCTTATGTTGCTCAAAAAAATCAAACACTTCAGCGGCGCGGTAATGGCTGGCGGGATCATAAGTCGAGCCTGCAAAAGCGCTTTGACCCGGGCCATAACCCACTTTCCCCGGTACGTGATCAAGTACCTCAAATTCCGCATACCAGCCAGTGATAATCGGGCTGCCCTGATACTCTGCAGGAATGCGCAGCATGCAATTGCCCTCACCTGCCTGACAATATTTGTAGCCACCAGCAACGATAAATGCCGAGGTGAGCTGCCATGCATCGAGATTAAATGGCAGCACATTAAGGGCATGATAGGCATCAACCAAACAAGGGATGTTTAAATCTTGTGCCGCTTTTGCCACCAAGCCAACGTCGTTAAATATCTCACTGGTGCCAAAAAATACTGCTGATAACATTACGGCATCGGTATCGCTATCAAGCTTGTTGATGATGCGCTCAGCTAAAGTGTCACTTGGCTGCACCTCAACCACTTCAATATCAACATTGATGTCTTTTAAACGGCTCAGCTGGCGCCTCAAGGAGTGAAATTCACCATCTGTAGTGACAATCTTAATCGGGCGTTTAAGGGGCTGTTTAAAGCAATGCAAGTCGGACAAAAAGCGTAAGATCAGTTCATGGGTTGAAGCGCCTAAGGCAATTTGCGCTTGGGGCTCACCCAATAAACCACGGTAAAAGTCACGCACCCGGTCAGCTTTTTCAAAGGCTAGTGACCATTTTTCATCTATGTGTTTTGCGGCATCATCAAAGCACTTTACTAAGCCCAGCTTTGCTACATCAGGCCAGGCTTGATGAGAGTGGCCCGACAATAAAATACGCTCGCTCACCTTAAAGCTTTGATAGTGAGTTTGTAGTGTTAGCGCAAAATCCTGATCCATGCTTGCTCTCCAAAACCGATTATTTTTATTGGTAATCTTGTGTTATTTGTAACTGATACTATTACTGATATCGCTACTGATATTGCTGCCCGCGCTCGTACTTGTGCTAGCAGGGTTGTAAATATAGTAGTAAACCCGTAATCAAATTTACAGATGGGTGCGTAACTCAAACAGCTCAGGGAAAAAGCTAATATCCAGGGCTTTTTTCAAGAAGCCCACCCCAGATGAGCCGCCCGTACCCATTTTATTGCCAATTATGCGCTGCACGGTATACATATGCTTAAAGCGCCACTGCTGAAAACTGTCTTCGATATCAATTAACTTTTCGGCGAGTTCATACAGTTGAAAGTGCTCGTCGGCATTTTGGTAGACGTTTAGCCATGCATTTAACACTGAATCATTACGCTCATAGGGCTGGCTAAAATCACGATTTAACTGCAATGCTTCAATATGTAAACCACGCTCATGCAATACTTTTAAAGTGACATCATACAAACTAGGCGCTTCGAGAATTTGCGTTAACTCTTGATGCACCACAGGATCGCTTTCATGCACTTTTAGTAAAGAGGCGTTCTTGTTACCCAATAAAAACTCCAACTTACGATAACCATAAGACTGAAATCCCGATGAGTGGCCTAAAGAATCTCGAAATTTAAGGTAATCCACAGGGGTAAGTGTTGAAAGAATATTCCACGACTGAGTTAACTGGTTAAAAATCTGTTTGACCCGAGAAATCACTTTAAAAGCATGACCAAAATCGCCCTGCTGGATATTGGTAATCGCCACACTGAGTTCATGCCCTGCTAGCTTTAGCCACAATTCACTGGATTGATGGATAACAATAAACAACATCTCATCATGTTGATCTGATAATGGCTGCTGCGCCGACAACACTTGATTTAACTGTAGATAATCGCCATAGGACATATCATCTTTAAAGTCGGTGTGAATATCCTCTTCCATCGCCCGATAGTTACTGTGGGGACAACTCATGTTTATCGCTCCGGTTATTATTTTTATGCCTCAAAAACGATTTATTTAATCACGAACACTGCCTCAAGTCAGTGAGGACTGAATATTAACGTCATGCCTTACTGTACGCCTGAGTTAACACTGACGTTACAAGTGCCGATAACAAAACTGACAGCTCAACCGATAACTAAACCAACAGCCATTGTCCAAAAGCCAGTTAATTGATCAAAAAAACAGAGATGATTAACTGAATCAATCTTGACAAAGCACACATAACACACATATCTTTACAGTATAAAGTTTACACCATAAGGATTGCTTTTTAACTTTGCCTTACTCGTTCGAGCCTTATCTGTTCAAAGGGACACAAGGGATTTATACCGCAAGTCGATATAACAAATTGATACTAACAATGGAGCTGAAACCACAATGACAGATTTTGATGCGATTGTAATTGGAGCAGGGAACGCTGGCTTAACCGCAGCAACCACCTTGCAAAGAGGCGGAGCAAGAACATTATTGCTCGAACGCCATAATATTCCTGGAGGTTGTGCCACCTCTTTTGTGCGCGGTAATTTTGAATTTGAAGTGGCTCTGCACCAACTTAGCGGCATGGGCACTGAGCAAAATCCGTTTATCATGCGTCAAATATTCACTGAACTGGGCATCATGGATCAACTTGATGTGGTTGAAGAGCGCGAGCTGTATCGCTTTGTGATGCCATCAGCTAACGGCGCTAAGCCTGAAATTGATATTACTTTGCCAGCACATTGGAAAGCGCTGGGTAAAACACTGGTGAGTCACTATCCAGAAGAAGCAGACAATATTGGCCAGTTTTTAGATTTATGTGCAGGCCTTGCCATGGAATGCTTTATGGTCATGCCTAAAGTAAGGCATTCAAATGATGAAGCAGTTTTAAAAGCAAGCTGCCCGTTATTTGTGAAGTACGGCTTAAGGCCAGCCAAAGAATTACTGGATCAATTTTTTACCAATAAAGATCTTAAAGCCGTTATCGCCGCCTACTGGTGCTATCTGGGTTTACCGCCAAAAGACTTCCCGTTTCGTGACTTGGCAGTGATGCTATATGCCTACGCATCATTCAAACCTTGTCATATTAAAGGCGGCTCACAAGCTATTTCTAGCGCCTTATTGGAATCATTCCTTAATGCGGGTGGTGAGGTTCGTTTTAACTGCGGCGCTGACAAAATTATTACTGATAAAAACCAAGTTGTTGGGGTTAAAACTGAGCACAATGAGATATTTACTTGTAAGCAAGTTATCTCCAATACCAGCCCATTACACACCTTCAATGAACTGCTGGATATCCCAACGCCGAAACAAGCCGCATTTGATATGAAGTCGCGCCGTATTGGCACCTCTGCTTTTGTGCTTTACCTAGGGTTAGATTGCTCCCCAAGTGATATCGGCGTGACTGCGGCATCCAACTTTATTATTGATGATCGAGATGAAGAAGTGGCTCATGAGATCATGCAATCGTTAACGCCGCCAAAACACACCATGATGACCTGCTATAACCATGATGATCCCAGTTTTGCCCCGCAAGGTAAGTCGGCATTATCTTTACTTTGTTTGCAGTATGGCGAACCTTGGCAAGCACTCAGCCCTGAAGATTATGCTCGTACCAAATACCAGTTTGCAGAAAAACTCCTTGATCACGCCGAGCGAGTATTTCCTCACATTCGTGAGCATATTGAAGAAGTAGAAGTGGCCACCCCATTAACCATGATGCGTTACTTAAATACCCCCCATGGGGCGATATATGGTTTCCAGCAAAACACCCAAGATGCCAATATATTTCGTCGCCGCGTCAGTGAAGTAGCCGGTCTCAACATAGCAGGTTGCTGGAATGGCATGGGCGGCTTCCAGCCAACCTATATGGTCGGTCAAAGCACCGCCAAAGAAGTACTAAAGCAATTATCAAAGCCTAAAGCGGCCTCGCAACCACAACAGGAGTTATCACATGCCTAATTCAGTCATCGAAAAAGAACAACGCCCCGTGGTGAATATTTTGCATGCGGTCGACGGTTACAATGAAGCGCTAGCACACCAAAAAAACTTGTATCAGGCAGGCACCGACTTTAACGAACAAAAAGGCAATGTGGCCCAAACTATCGCTCGGTTACATCCTAAAAGATTAAAGCTCACTGTCAGTGAGGTGATTGTCGATACCCCAAGCACAGTCACCTTGCGCTTAACCTCAAACACCCAAACCCTGCCGCCATTTCAGGCAGGCCAATATATTAATTTATTTGTCGATATTAACGGCACTAAAACCGCTAGACCTTACGCCATATCCTCAGCGCCCCAGCAGCGAGAATATTATGATTTAACCATCAAACGGGTTGAGGGTGGCTTTGTATCTAACTATTTACTAGATCAAGTGAAAACAGGCGATAGCTTTGAAAGCACAGGTCCCATGGGCACCTTTTACCATAACCCGCTATTTCACGGTGATGACTTAGTCTTCATTGCAGGCGGTTCAGGCATTGCCCCAGCCAGAAGTATGATCAAAGACATTGTTGCCAACACCTTAGTTGAGCGTAAGAAAAACCAAAAGCTGCATCTTATCTATACCAGCAGTTATCAAGCTGATGTGATTTTTGATGAAGAATTAAAGCAACTTGAAAAAGAGCATGATTTTTTGCGCATCAGTTGGATCATTACCCGTCCCAACGAGCAATACCAAGGGATGACAGGACGGATTAATGTTGAGCGGCTGACACAATTGTTAGGGGATGACGCTGAAAAATTATCACAGAAGATGTTCTATGTATGCGGGCCTACCAGCTTTCATGACCACTGCGCTGAGCAACTCAGGCTACTTAACGTCAAAGCCAGACGAGTACGAATAGAATGTAATGGCCCGCCTAAAAACCCACAAAACTTAGCGGGATGGCCGAGCAATGTTAACGCCTCAGATGTGATTAAGGTGACGATTAAAGGCCAAGGCAGTTTTGAAGCCAGAGTGGATGAGCCATTACTCAACAGCATGGAGCGTTATGGCTTTAGCGCCGAGAATGCCTGCCGCTCTGGTGAATGCAGCTTATGTCGAGTGAAGGTGTTAAACGGCGCGGTATTTAACCCCGCAGAAGCAAAGCTACGCTCAACCGATGAAGCTTATGGCTGGTGTCATTCTTGTGTGGCTTTTCCCTTAAGCGACATTGAAATTATGATTTAAGCTTGAAATAAACCGAGCTGGCGTCAGCTAAATATTGTTTTAAGTTAACCCCTTGCGGTAACTGAATATGGCCTTCGGTCATAAGTGCCGCCATGCCGTGTACCATAGCCCAAGCGCCAATTGCTTGGGCTTTTACTTTTTGGTTGTCTTCATTTTGTAAGGCAAAGGCGGAGCGAAGCAAATTAAATGGTCGTCTTAGTTGCTCATTTTCATTATGACTATTCTCACTATGGTTATTTTGTTCAGTCGACGAACTTGTCTTTAATGCTGGCGTTTTCATTGCTGAAGCCTCAACTTGACCAAGCATCAAACGGTATAGTTGTGGATTCGCGATGGCAAACTCTAAGTAGCTCACCCCATAAGCCAACACTAACTCTCCCGCTACCGCAGCATCATTTTTATCTAGATGTGCCGTGCAGTGTTCCATCGCATCAGCCATGAGTACAAAACCAGACTCAATAATATGACTCAGCAATTGTTTTTTGTTTTTGAAATGCGCATAAGGTGCCATATGAGAAACACCCACTTCAGCCGCTATCGCCCGCAGTGACAAGGCATTAGCGCCATCGCGTTGCAAGATAGTATTGGCTGCAGCAATCAAAGACGCCTTTAAGTCACCGTGATGATATTGTTTATCACTCATAAAACTCATACACCTTAAGTCTAATATGTTAATTATTATAATGAGGGCAACGTGAGAAATCATTAGAAATATATAATAAATCCAATATCTTGCTTTAAATTAGATGACGAGTTTTACAATAATGCTTGTACCCAATAGCCAAAAAGCCTATTTAACGATTAGCGCACTGTCACGCAGTAGTCTTTATTCCCCCTCAACAATCCGCTGACCCTTTTTTGAGATAGCAAATCCGCCAAACAACATAGGCTCTTTAAAATAACGACAATGTTATAAATTGATTTAAAATAGAACGTTAGCCTAAGACTTAAAGTGCATTAGGCTTGTCACGCCTCTTTTATTGCTTAATCGTTAAGGTTAATCATCATCCTGAAAGCGATCGGCAATTTTAATAAACTCTTCTTGAAGCGCATCAAAGGCATCTGCTATATGTGGGTCGAAATGACAGCCGCGGCCTTCTTTGATTATGCTTGTAGCCTGTTCGTGTGTAAAAGGCGGCTTGTAAACTCGACGACTAATAAGTGCATCATAACAATCGGCAATGGCCATAATCCGTGCCGACAAGGGAATATCTTCTTCAGCTAAACCTTCTGGATAGCCGCTGCCATCCCAACGCTCATGGTGACTATAAGCTATCTCTTTGGCGATGCTTAAATAGCTTGAATTTCCGTATTCATTTTCAGCGCTTTCCAGTGCTGATTTACCATATTCGGCATGCTTTTTCATTTCACTCCATTCGCCTTCATCAAGCTTGCCTGGCTTTAGTAAAACGGCATCCGGAACCCCCACTTTACCAATATCGTGTAACGGCGCTGATTTAAACAATAGGTCAATGTAAGCATCATCAATACTCGCAGAATAAGGTGAGTTTTCTCTTAAATATTCAGCTAAGGCTTTAACGTAATATTGAGTGCGACGAATATGTTTACCGGTTTCATTATCACGAGTTTCTGCTAGCGAGGCCATACAGTAAATAGCGACATCTTGGGTTCGAGATATTTCAGCCGTTCGCTCAAGCACTTTGGCTTCTAAGTCATGGTTTTGCTCTTCCAGAGCTCTATTTGCCGAAGTTAAGGCCAAATGGGTTTTAACTCGAGCTCGAATAATGGGAAGGCTAAAAGGTTTGGTGATGTAATCAACAGCACCCAATTCAAAGCCCAATATTTCTTCTTCTATTTCAGCCTTTACCGTCAAAAACATTATCGGTATGTTGCTAGTGTCAGGGTTACTTTTTAACTTTTTACATACCTCATAGCCGTCTAATCCAGGCATCAAAATATCCAGTAACACTAAATCAGGCATAAAGCCTTGGGCGATACGCTCCAGTGCTTGTTCGCCACTTTTCGCCACAGAAACATGGTATTTACTCCCCAAAACCTCGATCAATACACTAATGTAAAATGCTTCATCATCAACAATTAATATTTTATCTTTAAGATATGGTGACATGTTCAGTTTCCTGTTCAGTTTCCTGTTCTGCTTGGGCTATGACTTGGGCGATTAATTCTCTAGCATTATCAAACTCAAATTCATTGACCTGCTCGATAAGTTTCTCAATCAGATGACTATCGACCTCGCCATCGAGGGCTAATATGTTTTCTTTAGCTTGCGGATTTCCAGCTGCTAATAGCTCATCAAGCGGTGATAAAACCCTGCTTAAATTGGCTGATACTTTAAACGGCTGTCTTATGTCAGTGCTATTACTTACGGATTGATTAATCCATTGGCATTGCTCAAGCCCTGCGATTAATACCGTAAGACTATCGGTAAAAGCTTGCCACTCAGGGACATCAAAGGGGGATGGGTGACTATGCAGTTGGCTTTCTAGATTAGCCGACGCCTGCTCTAGTTGTTTAGCGCCAATATTGCCAGCAACACCTCTTAAAGTATGAACGGCTCGTATGGTTGATTTTAAATCGTCAGCATCTTGATAACTCTGCAACAAGTGCAACTGATCTTTGTGACGCTGATAAAACTCACCAATAAGTTGCGCATAAAGCTGTTGGTTGCCCCCTAATCGCTTAATACCCCAGTGCACATCAACTCCCTCTATGGGGGCAAGCGACATATTTTGCTGCCCCTGAACTTTCTGGCTTTGTTTATGGGTAAGGTAGGGGCTAAGGGCTAAATAAAGCTGATCGGGCTCAACAGGTTTAGCCAGGTGAGCGTTCATCCCAACTTGTAAGCACTTATCGCGATCCCCTTTCATCGCATGGGCGGTCATCGCAATAATCGGGAGTTGTTTTTTATCAAAACGGCTGCGGAGGATTTCGGTGGCTTCGAAACCATCCATAATCGGCATTTGTACATCCATCAAAACAACATCAAATGTCTGCTCATCAACCATTTCTATTGCTTGCTTACCATTGTCGGCTACTGCTGAGGTTAACCCCATACGCTGTAAAAATTCAGTAGCGACCTGTTGATTAATCGATTGATCTTCTACCAATAACACATGGCCCTCTAACTGCTCAATCGTATTCTTCTCTGTTGCTGGCCCCATGGGCTGCGAAGGCTCAAAGATTTTCATCAAGGTATCAAATAGCACTGACGCATTAAGCGGTTTAATTAAAAATGCATCCAGCAAATCATTTTCCACCTCATTCATCACATCTTCACGCCCGTAAGCGGTAATTAAGATTATTGACGGTTGCTTACGCAGCGGTAAGTATTTAATGCTTCGGCTAGCCTCAATGCCATTCATTTTTGGCATCTGCCAATCCATTAACACTAATTGATATGGCCGCTCATCTTCCATATTGTTGATCACGCTAAGCATTTCAATCGCTTGCGCACCACTGACTGCGGTCTCAACTTCAAAGGAAAATGACTCCAGCAGCTCTTTTAAAATTTCTCTGGCATTGTCATTATCATCAACCACAAGCACTCTCATCCCTTTAAGGGAAGCACATTCCGTAATGACTGATTTTCGACTAGAAGTGACTTTAGGCACTGCAAGATTAAGCCTAAAGCTAAAGGTGCTACCTTGATCGGGTTGACTGGTTGCAGAAATATCACCTTGCATTAATTCAACTAATTGCTTACTGATGCTCAAGCCTAAACCAGTACCACCATGGAGCCGAGTAATACTGCCATCAGCCTGAGTGAAGGCATTGAAAATACTAGTTAAATTAGCTGGTTCAATCCCTATACCTGTGTCTTTAACTGAAAATTCTATGGCTACTTGCTCGTCTGTTTGCGACAGCATTTTAGTACGCAGCAATACCTCACCTTTTTCGGTAAACTTTATCGCATTTTGGGTTAGGTTTATTAGCACTTGCTCAATGCGTAACGCATCACCAATAATTGTTTCTGGTATTTTAGGGTCTAACTCAAACTGCAGCTCAATGCCTTTATCGACGGCTTTTATCCCCAATAGGTTGGCAATGTTAGTAAATACTTCATGTAAGAGGAACTCGCTCTGTTCAATTTCGAGTTTACCCGCCTCTACTTTTGAAAAATCGAGTATGTCATTAATAATCCCCAACAAACTTAAAGACGCTCGTCTTATTTTTTCAGAATAATCCTGTTGTTTATGATTTAATTCTGTCCCTTGCAATAAATGCGTCATACCAATAATGGCATTCATGGGGGTGCGAATTTCATGGGACATATTGGCAAGAAACTGACTTTTAAAAGCGCTAGCCTGTAATGCATCACGCTTTGCCTCCTCAAGTTTTTTACTACTTTGTGTTAATTTAAGCCTTGCTTTATTAAGCTTTCTATTCCAAACAAGGGTATACAGTATCATTGGCAACAATATGCCACAGGTAATTAAGATAGCCCGCCAAATCTGATAATGATTATCCTGATGTTCAAACTGCACAGAAAACCACTTATTTTCGATAGCTTGCCGTTGCTGAGGGTCAATTCTCGCAATCGCGAGATTGACAATTTCCAACAATTCAGGCCAATCTTTGCGAATACCGATTGATTGTTTAAAGGTATAAGGCGTGGTTGCGGTCACTTTTACATTACGAATACCGAGTTCTTCTAATGTCCAAGATGAGGCATTTAAATTACCAATATAGCCATCAATTTCACCAGCGCTTAGTGCAATCAGTGCCTCTTTATTGGATGAAAATGGTACTAAATTAAATTGTGGATAATCATGTTTTAATGTCTCTTCGATGGCATAGCCTTTAACCACACCGACTTGCTTATTATCAAGATCATCAAGACTGGTCACAAAACGGGTATCTTGATGAACTAACACCATATATGGACTTTCCAAATAAGGGGTAGAAAACAGCATCTCCTCGCGCCGTTCAGGTGTGGGGGTTACAGCAGGTAAAATATCTAGCTCTCCAGCGGAAAACTCTGCCAACACTTGGGACCAGGGTTTGTTAACAGGGGAGATAAACTCTGCACCAATTAAATTTGTCAATCTGGACATCACATCTGCCGACATCCCAGAATAAACACCGTTATCATCAATAAATTCAAAAGGCGGCCAGCTGTTATCAACTCCTAGTCGCCAAGTGGGATGAGCCTCCAACCATGCATGCTGTTTTTGAGTAAAAATAAGTGGACTGCTAATTTTACTGTCTTGATTAATCCAATCAGTATGTATCTGCTGGCGTCTTGACACACTTATCGAATCGAGGGCTTTATTGAGAATGCCAAGCAAGGGCTCCCATTCAGGATCTTTATAAATGGCAAATCTTTGATGAGCGGGCGCAAACATAGGATCGCCACTAAAGGTTAAATTAGTCAGCTGCAAACTATCCATAAGCCAAGTGACAACCGCTTGATTGCCAATATACGCATCAACTGTACCGAAAGAGACCGCTTTCAATGCCTCTTCAGTTGTTGAAAAGGTCATTAGATTAATCTCGGGATGATTATTGCTAATTTCATCGACTAAATAAAAGCCTTTCTCTAATGCTAATCTCTTGCCATACAATTCTGTCAATTTGGAATATTGTTGTGCGCCAGTTTTAGAAACAATCACCTTAATCGCACTAAAATAAGGCGCACTAAACCACAGGTTTTTGGCACGGTCTGGTTTTTTTACTAATGTTGCACCTAGTTTTAAATTTCCAGAACTAACCGCAGAAAGCATATCTTGGAAACTACCAAACACTCGAGTGTCAAAGCTCACTCCTAACTGCTTTTCAAAAAGGGTTAAATAGTCATGTAAAATTCCCGAGTGCTCACCATTAGGGTCGATAAAATCTACCGGCGGCCAACGACCGTCTACGCCAATAGGAATAATCGGATGAGCAGCTAGCCATGCTTTTTCTTCTTCTGTAAGGGTAATAATTGGCTGTGTCACTAATAACGGTTCAGCTAAATTTTGATACTCCCAATGAAAACCACTCCACTTAGCAGATATCGCATCTTTTTTCTTATTATCTATTTGTTGTATGCCTGTATCTATTGTTTGCAGTAATTCAACGTTTCCCTTCTTCACTGCTGCGCGAAAAGGATGTGAATATAATGCGGATTCAATGGTTTTGAATTTAGTCGTTGCAGGTGTTTGTTTTAAATAGGTGTCAAGGTAAAGCGGCTGGCAGATAAACAGGCTTATTTCGCCATTAATTGCAGCATCAAATAATGCTTTATAGCCTTTGAAAGTCCTGATGTCGGCATTGGGGAAATATTTTTTTAGCCAATTATGATGAAAACTATTGTGGGTAACACCAATACGGTATTGTGGTATTTGTTTAATAAATTCAATACCTTGCTCTACAGTATTGGCATATAAGAAATATTCACTATGTAACAGTGGCGCAGAAAAAGACATACTTTTAGCGCGTTTTTCATTTTGAAATACCCCAGCCAACAAATCGACTTTATTCTGCGCTAACCAAGTTTGCCCTTCTGCATTAGAGCCTGGTACAAATTCAACGGCTTTACCTGTGATTTGCGACCAAGTACGCCAATAATCAATTAAAATACCAGCAGCTTGGCCTTTGTCATTAAGATATTGCAACGGAGTGCTATCAGTTCGGTAAGCAATACGCACTACTTGCTCATCATTAGGAATTGCTTCAGCTTCAGCTGCTGCCGTAAGGTGACAGAAAAAAGGACAAAAAAAACCGAGGAATAGGCAAGCTAACCTCAATTTCATTGCAAAGTGGCTTACTAAAAGTAGACGAGGCATCCTTGTGAAGCGACTCATGCTAACTCCCTGTATGAGCTTAAAATAATAAATTCCTTATGTGCTTACCTGCACTGAATTAATCTTAGCACTCAAATGGCCAGATGCAATTTTGGCGATAAAATTTCAGCATCAAAACAGTAATTAATAATTCATTTTTAAATCCTTTTATTATTTATTGAAAACAAGTCAACCTAGAGAAAGTTCGTCCCTGAAAAATGACATACCCACCAATGTAAAGCACATAATAACTCCGCAAGTCATTAATGCTATTGACCAACGCAGCCCAAAAAGTACAACGAGACGGTTAGCCAAATAAATTAATACCTTGCGTCAACTCATCATGTGTACGGGGGAGTAATTTAAAATGAATTATTTAAGGTTTTGTCCCCTAACTAAGATTAATAACTAAAATCAAACATGTACAACTGAATAGCATTTTAGCTTTAGCAATTAAGCGTTATAATGACGCAGATATTAACTCAGCAGTTACGGACGGATTATACGCCTTTTATTAATTCGCTTTTTCTTAGATAAAACCAAGTAGAACAGCCCCATGAGCCCAGAACGTTTAGCCCGAATAAATCAGATGCTTGATAATCGCCAAGTCGACCTGACAGTTTGCCTCGATAAAGTCCATAAATCGCAAAATATTGCAGCCGTGGTGCGCACCGCTGATAGCGTTGGCATCCATCAAATTCATGCGGTTATGCCCGATAACAGCCTTTGGGTTTCAGGCAATACTGCATCTGGTAGTCAGCAGTGGGTTAATACCGTCAATCACCGCAATTTTGATGATGCAAATAAGCTATTTAAAGCGCAAAAAATGCAGGTGTTAGCCACCACATTTTCAGACACTGCGGTAGATTTTCGCGAAATCGATTATACCCGTCCAACCGCCATCATCATGGGTAACGAGCGTGATGGTGTCAGCCCTGAAGCCATCGCAGCCGCCGATCAACATATCATCATCCCTATGATTGGCATGGTGCAATCACTGAATGTATCAGTCGCTGCAGCCTTAGTCATGTATGAAGCCCAGCGTCAACGCCAACAAGCTAATATGTACGGTAGCCGCCAGCTTGATCACAGCTACTGCCAAACCATGTTATTTGAACAAGGTCACCCAATATTCGCCAAGGCCTGCCGTAGAAAAAACATCCCATACCCAGCTATCGATCTGCAAGGGCAAATTGATGCTAGCGATGAATGGTGGCAGCGCATGCGCGCGCCAGATCCACAAGCTGAGCTCGGTTAACATTAACCTTTACTGATATTAAACAAGATAAGAATATCCTCAACACTGAGGCCTAGAGTCTCAGTGTTGTCGGCTCTCGCTTCCTCAATAAACATCCTCTAGCGGCTCTTTGATAAATAAACCTCCATTTGTAAGCAACTTAACCGCTAACAGCGTCTATGCTTATTGTTGTAAATAAAAATTACTTACATAAGGAAATAGGTATGGGGATAACTGCTAAGAATCATTCAAGGGTAAAATTAACAGGAGTTGCCTTAGCAACACTACTTGCGCTTTGTGGCTGTCAATCAACCACCTCTGTCATCAGCGCTAAAAAAGACCTCGATATCAGCGTGACACAAAACACTGGCAGGTGCGTGACGGATAACAATGCCAATATCGGCTCACTCAGGGTATTTACAGCCAATACCCTATCAGGCTATATCGTTGATAATAAATTTGACCAATATGCTAAAGCCCATATTCAGCAATACCAAACCGACATTGTCATCAAAGATATATACCAAAGCGAAGATGCCAGCTGGAGTCAACTTTGTGTCAGCACCCAATTAGATATGACCTTTACCGATAAAGCAGATGCCAGCAAAACATTAACGCTACCTCTATATTTATCATTAGATAAAGGCAGCCCTGTACTTGAGATCCACAGCAATAAAACTGATATTGAGTCAGTAAAAGCCAGTGTCTTTCAAAATAATGCTCGCCCAGGTAAGGCGACGCTAGTGATGAAATGGGTCACCCAATGGCGAGAAGATAATCAAGGAAAAGAACTGCAGCTTTGGAACGGCGAGCTGTTATCGTTTACCTTTGACGATAAAGGCCAAATAAGCGTAGATGGACAATCAGGGCAACCCTATGTCACCTTCCCAATGCCATCGTATTCTATGGTCAATAACCAGCCGTCACAGTCGGTGCAAAAATTAACTTTTACCCTGACAGTGGTTAATGACCAAGCTGACTAAGGTTTATTCTACTTGCGAATGATGACCATGCTTGTTCAAACTCCATTTGAGCAACATGGGGCCGATTAACGTGGTGATTGCTATGATCACCACTAACTCGGTAAATAATTTATTGTCGATAATGTTCGTCTTCAGCCCCATTTCAGCAAACACTAAGCCGACCTCCCCTCGCGGCACCATAGCGCTACCCACAATAAGTTTCTTTTGCCAGTTACCACCAGCAACCGTGCCGGCAACCAGTTTGCTGGCAATGGCTAACAATGACAGCCACAGCAATACCCCGCTAGTACTGTAATCTAGCTGGCTCAGATCTAAGCTTATTCCAACGTAAACAAAAAATATCGGGGTAAAAACGTCAACTAATGCCTTACTTGATTGCTCCATTTTGTGGGTAAAGGCAAAAGGGTTAACTAGGTAGCGATTGAGTGGTGAGGTAAATTGGCGGCTAAGTGCTAAGCCAACCGCAAAGCCGCCTAACAAGGCTGGCGCACCGAATAAGTGTGCTAGCCATGCAAACAAGCACACTAAAATCATAGTGATGATAACTTCATAACCTGAATTATCGCTAGCCGGTTTTAGTACTCGTGCAAAATACAATAACACCCTAGCCACGGGCGGCGTCAGTAACAAAAACACCAGCACTTTAGTGATAAGTAATAGCGTGCTAAATACATCAAACTCCCCATGGGCTGCAAAGTTGAACAAAATGCTGAGCAAAATCACTCCGCCGATATCATCAAATACGGCGGCGCCTAAGATAATATGTCCCGCGGTCGTTTTTGCATGATTGGCATTAACCAACACCCGTAATGAAATGCCAATACTCGTCGCTGTTAAGGCACACCCT
Organism: Shewanella sp. 10N.286.52.B9; assembly: GCF_002873635.1. Lineage (NCBI taxonomy): Bacteria > Pseudomonadati > Pseudomonadota > Gammaproteobacteria > Alteromonadales > Shewanellaceae > Shewanella > Shewanella sp. 10N.286.52.B9. The sequence continues at coordinate 34,317 of NZ_MCTY01000201.1, read as the reverse complement.
AGAAAAATAGCGGTGAATATTGAGTCGGTAAGATAGTAGGCACCACTCACGCCCATCACAATAGCCGGAACAATAATTCCCACTAAGGCCACGCTTACCGCGCGACCACCAGCTTGATAAAGTCTTTTAATTGAGCTTTCACAGCCAATGGAAAACAGCAGCAAGGTCACCCCAAGCTCTGCCAATACAGTCAAAGTAGGATCAGGGCTGATAACATTAGTAAGCGACGGGCCCAATAATAAGCCCGCAAGAATCTCTCCCACCACCACTGGCAGTTCGAAGCGTTGAAAAATCTCGCCAAAAAGTTTGCCCAAAAACAAAATCAGGCAAAGTGAAATAACAAACTGGTCAACGTTCATATTAACCTTAATCTTTTTATTGTTATTGATTAAATATTGAGCGTTTAGATGACAAAGATCAAGGTTGATTTTTAACCAACTGCTAAGCTTATACTTAGTGTCAGAGGAAATGAAAATGAGTAAATTATTTATTATTTCACAACAGCATCAGCAGCAAACTAATGCCATAAAAGAAGGGATTAACCTCGCTAAACAGTTAGGCTTAGTTCCTGAAATCATGTCCTACAGTTATGAGTCCTTAAGTGGCGATGCTTACTATAATCCCCGTATTGCCGGCGTGGTTCGAGAGCAAGTTCGCGCCGATGATAGCGCCGCAGTGAAGCAACAACTGAGTGTTCTCAATGCCAATGAGGTACAGTTTACTAATATGTGGTGTAAGCATTTAGTTGAACATGTATGTGAGTATGTCACCCCCGACAAGTACGCCATGATGCTAAAATCTATTCATGAATCAGCCTGTTTTCGCCCTTTAGATTGGCAGCTTATTCGTCATATCAAAGTACCGTTGATGTTATTGAGTAATCACCCCTTGCATAAGGCAAATTCAATTTTAATGGCGCTGGACTTGGGCACTAGCGATCCACTAAAACAAGCCCTCAACCAAGATGTAATTACCCAAGCCCAGCAACTTGCTAAGGCTACGGGTTGTGATTTACACCTAGGCTACGTGGTGCGTTTTCCGCAAATACTGCGGGATATGGATATCGTCAATACTCACACCTTAGTGAAAGAAGCTTACCAGCGTTATGACAGCAAGATTGCAAAGCTTGGCCTAGATAAGGAGCATGTGCATATCCTGACAGGCAATGCCGATCTATGCCTATTTGAATTAAGTTGTCGCCTAAAAGCTCAATATCTTGTTATAGGCGCTCGCCAGCGAGAAGGCATTATTGGATTTATGCTCGGAAATACCGCTGAGTCCATCTTAGAGCGAGTTCGCAGTAACGTTTTAGTGGTGCCACATCGCTTGGCAGATTAATGCCATTGCTATGACCAAAGGTTTTAAGTTACTTGCTAGCTTCATTTTGTACCTCAAAAAGATTACTTAGGACTTAAACGTCTGGTTCGATTAAATCAAGCCCTACCATCGATATGTGCTATCGTTTGATGGTTGAATTGTATAAGGAAAAATTCAAAGCACGATATCGATTGTAAAGGGTCAGCCCCTCTGCAAGATGTAAACAGCCAACTTATTAGCTATGTATGCTTTCAATCATTGAATAATGGCCACAAACTCACTAGGATCAACTCATCAGATAGCAAACAAGAATTTTCCTATGACCACCGAGCTTTATTTCATCTACGACTCACATTGCCCTTGGAGCTACGCCGCAACACCTTTGGTGAATGCATTACAAGAAGCCTACCCTGAAATGAATGTAAACTTATTACATTGCGCCAATTTCATCGGCAAAGACAGTGCTGGCGAAGAGCAAATGGAAGCGGCAGCAAGAATGAGTGGACTTAAGTTTGGCAGAGATCATATTCGTTATGCCAATAGCCCTAAAAACTCAGTCAAAACGGCTAACTTAATGGGATGGCTACAAAGTAAGCAAGCGAACAAACAACTGCCTGTACTTAATGCGATTCAAAGAGCGCATTTCATCGAAGGTAACCCACTAGACAACAAGCATGATTTCAATGCTATCGTTGAAAAGTTTAAACTGTCGCCATCAAATAAAGTCTTTAAAGATGAGCTGAGTATGGACGCTGAATACGTACTCGAAGGCATTGCCGAAATCCAACAGGTCATTGGTACTAACAGTTTTCCAGCATTAGTGATGACTGTAGGTGATAACGCTATATTTATCGATCACTCAAAATACATCAGTAGCCCGCATACTGTGGTGGCAGCTGTTGAGCAAGAAATAGCTGCGTTTAAGAAGTAATATAGCTAAGGCTAGTCACAAACAAAAAACCACGGTATTTACCGTGGTTTTTTATTGAAATTAAACCTTTAGAGTTTAATTTAAACGCTGAAAAGCGACCAAGGTTTACAGTAACGCCATTAACTCTTTTAAGGCCACAGCCGATTCAGCGCTGATGTTCTGTTAGAATGCAGCCCATAATAATAACCATATGTATTTATTGGGGTTCCATGAAAGAATTTATCATCATTGGCGCAGGGCAGTCTGGCCTAGCTATGGCGTATAACTTATCGAGCAATAATAAAGACTATCTCATTCTCGATGCCAATGAATATATAGGGGCTCCATGGCTCAAGCGCTGGGACTCTTTAACCCTGTTTACTCCCACTGAATATAACCATCTACCGGGTATGAAATTTCCTTTTCCCAAAGGTTATTACCCCAATAAATATGAAGTGGCAGACTACTTAAAAAGTTATGTAGATAAGTTCTCGATACCGATTGAGTTTAACCAAAAGGTCACCTCGATTAAAAAAGTGAATGGTATTTTTGACATAACTACTGCCAGCACAAGCTATAAAGCCAAACAAGTCATCATTGCCACCGGGCCGTTTCATACCCCTTACACCCCACCTTGTCATGCTGATATTGCCAAAGATGTTGTTCAACTGCACAGTGAAAACTATAAAAGCCCATCTCAACTGCAACAAGGTGATTGTTTAGTCGTGGGTGCGGGTGATTCTGGGGTGCAAATATTATCTGAAATAGCCGATACCGGCCGCACAGTGCATTTTTCTGGCACCAATAAAATCAAAGCCATTCCCCAAGCCTTTTTAGGTAAAACCCTATGGTGGTGGTTCACCAAAATCGGCTTTTTATCGGTTAACCGTTTTAGCAAAATTGGCAAGTGGTTGAGCAGCGGCGTGCAACCTGTCATTGGCACTGACGTAAAATCACTACTAGCAAAAGACAATGTCATCCACATGGGCAGAACCTTGTCAGCCGATGAAAGCAGTATTAAATTTCAAAAAGGCAGTGTGAGTAGCATCAGAAATATTATTTGGGCTACAGGCTTTAAACCCAACTTTTTTTGGATTGACGGTATCTCATTTGATGAAATGAACTACCCCAGCAATTATCGCGGTGTCAGTAATGATATTGAGGGCTTGTATTTTATTGGCTTGCCGTGGCTTTATACCCGAGGCTCTGCCACCCTAGGCGGCGTTTACAAGGATGCGCAGTACTTAATGAATTACATATCTGAAAACGTTAAAGCGGCTTAAAAGCAGATATCAAGAACGCGCTATTAATATTAATGGCTTGTTCTCTAAAACAAAAAACGGAATGAGTGGCAGCTCATTCCGTTTTTTATTTTTAAGCAAAGTCGTTTAAAAATTCAATTTCTTCTATTGGCCTAACTGATACTTTGCACTTGAGAAGCTAGCAACCAAATGGCTAAGGCAAAAAATATCAGCCCCATAAACTTATTTTGATAGGTTCTAAACTTGTCATTTTTAAGCAGCGGCTTACCTAAACTGCCCACTAAAGCCACCAGCAGTAAATTAAAAGCGAGCCCCATGACGTTCAGTATCAGCCCAAGAGTCAACATCTGCTCGCCTGAGCTGGCACTAAGCTGGGTTGAGACAAACTGCGGCAAAAATAACACAAAAAATATCAGCGCCTTGGGATTAAGCAGGTTACTCATTACCGCGCGGCGATAAAGTAATTTGGCTAAATTATTTTGCTGCTCAATTTCAGGGGCATCAGCTGCGCTGCTGCGCATACAATCCCAGCCCATTTTTAATAAATAAGCGCCGCCTAGCACCCGCAGCACTTCTAATGCCATCGGGTTCATTGCCACTAACGCCGACACGCCCATAGCCGCCAGCAAGGTTAAAATAAGCCCTGAGGTCGCATTGCCAAAGCTTGCATACACGCCCACCTTGCGGCCATAACTTAAACTCGAGCTGGCAATCAGCAGCATGTCAGGCCCGGGAATTAACAATAAAGCGACCACTGTGGTTAAATAAACAGGAAGTAAAGCCAGATCAATCATGATAAATACAAAATTAGTGATAAAACAGCCGCGGATTCTACAGTTATCCAACATGAATAAAAGTCATCTTGTGTTTAAATGAGATCTTGAGTTGGCAGAGTTTATTTACAGCTAATATTAGAGGCTGATGTTAAAGGCTGAATTAAGCTAAAGATAGCGTAAGCTGAAACAAGCTAAATAGAATTAGCTGCTATTACTTCGCAGCTGCATAGTTCATCAAATTACGGTATGAATCCACATGATACTTGTCACTGCCTCTCACTAAATATAGCCAAAGCTTAAAACACCCAAATCTAAAAAAGTGTTATTGCTGAGCGGCTGCATAGTTCATCAGGTTAAGGTATGAATCGACATAGTACTTGTCACGGTTGGCCGCTAAATAAGCCAATAGTTCAGCATGAGCTTTGGATGATACCGATAAGTAATCACCGCCCACCCCATGAAAAACTAAGTTAATCAGCAAGGTATCTGTAGAGGTATTATTAATATAAGCAATTAACGCTTTACCGGTTTCGCCGGTTGGGTAAATGATGGGGTTAAAGCATGTGTCAGCGCCGTGGCCTTTAATCGCGGTAAAGAGGTGGTTTACTTTGTTAAGGTACTCTTGACCACCAGTCGAGTCATCATCTAAGCGTAAAGCACTGCCCACCAGTAAATCACCGCAAGGGACGGTATAGGTGCGCTCAGTTTTACCATCAATAGCATTTAAAAAAGTATTAGCAGCACTAAGCTCATCAATCATCTGTGTGACACTATAATGATCAAGGTCTTGCTCTACCTTAACCCAGCCCCTATTGGGCAATGAGGCGCGGCAAGGATGCTGCATACTGTGATTACCTAGCTCATGACCTTGTTTAACTGCAGCTTGCCACTCACTCTTTCGCTGCGCTAATACCGAAGACGTGGAGATAACATAAAAAGAGCCCTTAAAATGATGCTTATTCAGTGCTGGCAACACATTGTCTAAATGGCTGTTTAAGGCATCATCATAAGAAAGGCTCACTGCTAGTTTTTCGCCGTTAGGCCAAGTAAACCTTTGAGTTTCAGCTGCCGACGCTGAAAAACAGGCCAATGGGAGTAAGACCATTGACCTTAAAATCTGTAATATTTGTTTATTGATAATCAATTTCGCGCCCATAAAAGTCATGCCAGCCCAGATTTTTATAAATCCAAATATAAAACAAGCTATAAACTAACATATAAATCAGCCTATTATGCATACTCTGACTTTCACTGAGTCGTTATTATTTCGAAATAACAATACGTGGATCTGTGCCTTCATCACAGCCTTCAAGCATCACCAAATAGTCAAAGCTTTCCCCAACGTCAAGCTCTTCTTTCACTTTGCACTTTACTTTACCTTTTTTAAAATTCTTACCACATTGTTCTTTAAGCGGCGAATTTTCGGTAAACTTTAACTTAAATTTGGCTCTATTATTATCGCTCATTTCCCAAGTGATAAAGTCACCTCGCTTAGCGCAGATACACGCTTCAACCCCTTCACATTGCCCTTGCTCACAGCCGCTACCTTCATTAGGTGTTACCGTGACAGCGCACTCATTGGCAACCAAGCTAATGGTTTGATCTTCTGCAAGACTTTGTCGTGAAAACATCCCCAATAGACCTATGAGTGTAACTAAGGTTAATACTCGAGCTGTGAGTAATGGTTTTATAGTAATATTCATTGCCTTCTTCCTTGTTTTATTGCGTTATGGCATCGCCATGTTGACGTAAACACCTTGAAACTGAATATCTCTAGCCAGCAACTTTTTCGAATAGCCTAATTTAAGGGCATTATCGATATACTGAATAGCCAGTTGTTTTTCATCACAATTTATCGCCGCAATGGCCATATCATAAAAAAGATATGGATCGGGGCTATCTTGTAATTGAGTTGAGGTTATTTTTTGCAATGCCGGTTCACACTCCCCAAGCTCTGATTGATATCTGGCAAACATGGCTTGCATAACATGGTCGTTAGGATTAACTACAAATTGCTCACGAGCTAATTTATAGGCTTGTTGATAGCTTTGAAGGGCTTGAGTGGTATCACCGGAAAACTTTTCTGCATCCGCTAAATTAGCCCACAACACAGGGTCGTTGGGGCTCAGCTTAATGGCTTTACGATAACTTTGAGCAGCATCAGTAAACTCATATCTAAAAAAGAGTGCTGTCCCAAGGTTTGAGTAAGTTAACGCATTAGGTGCTAAAGATAATGCGGTTTGCCACGCCATAGTGGCCTTTTCTAATTCATCATCAAGAAAATAGGCGCCGCCTAAACTACTGTAGCCATTAGCGTAGTCAGGCTTTAATAATGTGACTTTAAGGTATTTATCTTTGGCTTTTTTATATTGACCATTATTAAAGTAATAATTGCCAAAGCGCTGATAATTTTTCCAGTATCCCGGCTCTAATTGAATCGCATTAGCAAATAAATCCACCGCCTTATCATTGTGACCCAGTTGAGTCTGACTGTCGGCTGCGCCAATAATTGCTTCAATATTTTTAGGGTTAAGGGTTAATGCCTCGTCAAAAAACGCAATAGATTGTGAATAACGGCCACTTAAGCGCTCTAGGTTACCTAAGGCAACTAAGCCTTCTTCTTTTAAATTCGACACCTGAGTCAGTGCATTACAAATTTGCTGGGCTGATTCAAACGTCGCAAGTTTTTTATTTATCTGGTATTGATTTAGATAGGTTTGGCATAAACCAGCGCTGGCTAAGGTAAATTCCCCATCAAATGCCAACGCCTTCATAAAATGAAATTCAGCTTGGGCTAATGTGGCCTGAGTGGGAGCTTTAAACAGCTCGCTTTTACCTTGTATATAACTGTCATAAGCTTTGAAATCATCGGTGCTGATAAGGTCCTGACTATCTAATTCACTCGACTGTGCAATCAGTGATAAGGCATTAAAAAGCTCACGATATATTTGTTTTTGCACCAACAAAATATTGCCGACATCACCTTTAACAACCGAAGACCACACCTGTAAATACGTTTTGATATCAGTAATATGTAATATTATTGAAAATTCACCTGCATTTTCAGTAATGGCGCCATCGACTAAATATCGCACCCCGAGTTTTTCGGCATAGGTGGATAGTTTGCTGTTTTGGGGAATTTCATTTACTGCCCGCTGAGACATTAAATTAAAAGCGCTTTGCTTGCTTAAGGCGCTAATCACTTCGCCTTGAAAGGTGGATTCAAAATAATGTGGTAATTGGCTTTGCTCATCAAACACAAAAGGGATAACCGCAATGAGATTATCTTGAATAGGTAGGCTAGTTTTCAGCGCTGCGACCTTGGGTTTTTCATTATAAATAGAGTCAATTAAATGCAGCGATAAAAAGCCACCTAAAATGGACAACGCGCCAATAAAGAAAAAATCAAACGCCAACTGTTTGTAAAACACCTTTTTCTTCGGATGATTTCTATCAGCTTTAAATAAGTCTTTTTTGACCTTAATATCCTGAAACCATGTGTAAATAAGTAATATTGGAAAACCGACAACCAGTACTAAAACAACAATTTTAATGCCCCAATCAGGCACATTAAAAATCGGAAAGATAATGGCTATAATTTGAATAATGAGCCAAGTCATAATCGAAAAAGCCACGCTAACACGAAATAAATTAGAGTTTTTTAACAGGGCAATATTTAAGTGCCATTGCGGTGTATGTGCGCTATCGGCAGAATGCGTGGTAGACAACGGCGCTTTTAACGCAGCACGCTTTCGGTTAAGCGCCTCTTCATCAAGGGGGGCGACTGTCGCGATTAATCGATAGCCCTTTCGGGTAATGGTTTGGATAAAAACAGGGGACTCTTTGTGATCATCTAAGGCGTGGCGAATTTCGCTAATTACATGGCTCAAATTTCTACGCTTTCGATTAAGTTTCCCCCAACCAAAAGCGAGCAATCGCTGACTTGAAAGCAACTGCTCAGGGTTTGAACATAAATATAATAAGATTTCAAAAGCTTTAGGAGGCAAATGACGCCGTTCCCCATGAACAATCACTTCACCATCGTCGGGTAATACCACAATGTCATTTAACACAAAACCTTGACGTAAGTTAGGGTCGATTCCTTCCATATCGCTTTGATTTCTGCCCTTTGAGTCCATAAAAATTGAGCCTTATAGATTCTAATATTTGCTTGATTATGCGGAAACTTCACTGTTAAATGGGGAGAAACTTGATATTAAACTGAATGTTCAGTCTAGGTAGGTTTTGTATATTGCGCAAACCATGTGAGCCCCTTGATTCAGCGATATTAATCACAAAGAAATGACTCTAAAGCGGCCATATCAGGCAATGTAGCGATATACATGCTATCTGTAATTTTTACCGGTTCACTTTAGTAACTGAAATTACATACATAAGTAGTACAAGATAATAGAGCATTATATGTACTTTAGTTGCATGCTTGTTATTGTTTGAAGCTAAAATTTTAGCACTCATTGATAACAGCATATTAATACAGTAGGCAACCGGCACCTATCGACCCAATGATTGCCCCTCTAAGCCAAAAATAAAAAGCGCCAGTGATAACTAGCGCTTTTTGGGGGTAACTCCTTTAAATTAGTCTTCGTTCAACTGAACGGTGACGTTAGCAACATCATTTGCCTCGTTACCTTCATTATCTTTAACCACCACCTCAACGAGATCGGCAAGGTTACTGGCATAAGGGGTAACGTCACTGGTGTCATATTTAAACACATTTTCAGCGGCGTCATTTTCAGTGGCAAGCAGATGCACATCGAACTGACATTCATAATAATCGTTAGCTAAAATGATTTGTGTACCATCAGTGCTACAACTGCTGTTACTCACCTCAAATGAGTTCGAATTAATTGCCGTACCGGAATCGGGGACGACCTGATCAAATCACCAAATTAATGTGCCGACAACGGGTGGCAAGGCTTCACCTCAAAGCTTAGCTGTTTTTCAGCAAACCAAGAGGTGCAAATACCTCATAGTGGTGAATCCCATCAATTAGACTCACTATCAGTTTATTCGTCTAACCAGCCGTAATGACACGAGCAAAGACTAAACCGAACAACAAACTGTAGATGCCCTAAAAATTGGCAACACAAAAGATAGCCATGTTTTGTTTATCCCCATTCAGATAAAAACCATCAAAACGATTGAGCTTAAAAGCGCCAAAGTCTGACTTTATGAACTAACTTGATAGATAGTCATATCGAAAAGCAGTGACTATCGCTTTCATCATACGCCAATTGTGGGAGGTAAAAAGTGGGTAGTCATTCAACCTGAACACCTAATGTACTGCGCCTTATAGCAATCATATTGTGCAAGCTATGCTGCTAAAAGCGGCTTGGGGTTCTACATACTAAGGAAGTTAAGCTATGAATAAAAACACCACAAATACTGGTGGCAAATGTCCAGTAATGCACGGTGCTACGACCGACAACAGCATGCCAAATACCAAGTGGTGGCCTAAAGCGCTTAATCTGGATATTTTGCATCAACATGATGCTAAGACCAACCCCATGGGCGATCGCTTCAATTATCAAGAGGAAATTAAAAAACTCGATGTCGCCGAGCTAAAACTAGATATGCATGCACTGATGACAGATAGTCAGCCATGGTGGCCTGCTGACTGGGGGCACTACGGCGGCTTAATGATCCGCATGTCTTGGCATGCGGCGGGCACTTACCGCACTGCTGACGGCCGCGGCGGTGCTGGCACAGGTAATCAGCGCTTTGCCCCGCTTAACTCCTGGCCTGACAACGTCAACCTCGATAAAGCCCGTCGGCTACTGTGGCCAATTAAGAAAAAGTACGGCAACAAGCTCAGTTGGGCAGATTTAATTGCCTACGCAGGCACCATAGCCTATGAATCCATGGGGCTTAAAACCTTCGGTTTCGGCTTTGGCCGTGAAGATATATGGCATCCTGAAAAAGACATTTATTGGGGAGCTGAAAAAGATTGGCTGGCTCCAAGTGGCAGTGAAGGCAGTCGCTACTCAGGTGAGCGTAATCTCGAAAACCCACTAGCGGCAGTGATGATGGGGTTAATTTACGTCAACCCAGAAGGCGTTGATGGTAACCCTGACCCACTAAAAACCGCCCATGATATACGGGTGACCTTTAAACGTATGGCCATGGACGATGAAGAAACAGTGGCCCTTACCGCTGGCGGCCATACCGTGGGTAAAGCCCATGGTAACGGAGACGCAAGTCTACTGGGCCCAGAGCCAGAAGCCGCTGACATTGAACAACAAGGCATGGGCTGGAATAACCAAGCGAACCGCGGTATTGGTCGTGATACGGTTTCCAGTGGTATAGAAGGCGCATGGACGACTCACCCAACCCAGTGGGATAATGGCTACTTTCAACTGTTACTTAACTACGATTGGGAGCTCACAAAAAGCCCAGCAGGTGCTTGGCAGTGGCAGCCCATCAATATTAAAGAACAAGATAAACCTGTTGATGTTGAAGACCCAAGCAAACGTTACAACCCCATGATGACTGATGCTGATATGGCGATGAAAATGGATCCTGAATACCGAAAAATCTCCGAGCGTTTCTATCATAATCCTGATGAGTTTTCTGATGCTTTTGCCAGAGCTTGGTTCAAGCTGACTCACAGAGACATGGGGCCTAAAACCCGTTATGTCGGCCCTGATGTGCCAGATGAGGAGTTGATTTGGCAAGATCCTATTCCCGCAGGAAACCGCCACTACGATATTCAATTGGTAAAAGAGCAAATCAGCGCCAGCGGGTTAAGTGTTAGCGAAATGGTAACAACAGCATGGGACAGCGCCAGAACCTTTAGAGGCTCAGATATGCGCGGCGGAGCCAATGGTGCCCGTATTCGTTTAGCACCACAAAATATGTGGCAAGGCAATGAGCCGACACGCCTGTGTAAGGTATTAACTATACTTGCCCAAATCGCGACAGATACCGGCGCCAGTATCGCCGATGTGATTGTTCTAGCAGGTAATGTCGGGGTTGAACAAGCTGCCAAAGCGGCAGGTTATGAGATGATAGTGCCGTTTTTTCGCGGCCGTGGTGATGCAAGCCAAGCGATGACCGATATTGACTCCTTTGCCGATTTGGAGCCGCTTCATGATGCATTTCGTAACTGGTTAAAGAATGATTATATTGTCAGCGCCGAAGAGTTAATGCTTGATCGCAGTCAACTGATGGGGCTCACTGCCCCTGAAATGACGGTACTTGTGGGCGGTATGCGGGTGCTTGGCACCAACTACGGCAATACATTACATGGGGTATTTACCGATAATGTTGGCGTGCTCAGTAATGACTTTTTTGTCAACCTCACCGACATGAATTATAGCTGGCAACCAAAATCAGATAATCTGTTCGATATTTGTGAACGTCAAACAGGCAAACTCAAGTGGACGGCAACACGGGTAGATTTGATTTTTGGCTCAAACTCACAGCTGCGTGCCTATGCTGAAATGTATGCCCAAGATGACAATAAAAAACGATTCGTTCGCGACTTTATTACAGCGTGGGCAAAGGTGATGAACGCTGATCGTTTTGATTTAATCTAAGTCGTAAACAGGCATGAACGCAATTTAAGTCTAATGCTAACAAAGCGTCGAGATTAAAAAACAAAAAAGCGAATCAATCGATTCGCTTTTTTATGCTTTAAGTTAACAACTCAAGCTAATGCTTTTTGCTCTTAACTCAAGCTACTGATTTAAAGATTAATCAGCTTACTTGTAAAAGGCTTCAATAGTGCCTTTAACTGTCATCATTAACGGTTGACCGCGACGGTCTAACGCTTTGTGAGACGGTACTTTAACCCAACCTTCACTGATGCAATATTCTTCAACGTCAAAACGCTCTTTACCGTTAACGGTAATACCAATGTCGTGATCGAAAATGGCAGCCACATGATGTGGGCTACGTGGGTTAACGGAAAGGCGATCAGGTAAAGCGAGTTTCTCAGTTGAGTCAGTCATGGTCTGCTATCTGTAGTAATAAATATATCCGCTATTGTAGGCAATAGCGCCGTTTTGCTCAAGCGCAGCAGTCATAAATATCAACTAACTAAATAGCATAGACTTTCAAATCAAAAGATTTGTTTAACTATCGATATCGCTTAGGTCAAATCATTCACGTAACTTTCACACTTGTTGCGTAAAACTGTTAGCTGTTTCAAATTTCGCTATTGGTTAATCCTGTAAACTTCGCGCCAACAAAAGCTATGTTGGTAAGAGTAAATTTTACCAGATAATGTGTATAACAAATTTGTTTACTACATTTGTTTACTACAATAATCGCAGGTCACTAACGCTTATAGCGCTAAGTGGATCTCTCACCCAATACCATAAGGTTTTGGGGCTCTACCTGCCGTAGCTATGTAGCCAATGAATACTCATTGGTTAACTGATATTTAAGAGATCAAAGGTTATCTACTATGACGTCTAAACAGACCACCAAGGCTACTGCAGCCTCTGCTCCATTTATCGATCGCTATTTCAACATTTCTGCCCGTGGCAGTACCTTAAAACAAGAACTCATTGCCGGTTTAACAACTTTTTTAGCCATGGTGTACTCGGTTATTGTGGTGCCAAATATGCTTAGCACAGCAGGCTTCGACCCTGAGGCAGTATTTATCTCCACTTGCTTAATTGCCGCTTTTGGTTCTTTACTCATGGGGTTATGGGCTAATTTACCCATGGCCATTGGTTGTGCTATCTCACTCACAGCATTTACGGCATTCAGTATGGTACTGGGTCAGGGGATATCAATTCCGGTGACATTGGGCGCTATTTTTCTTATGGGTCTCATATTTACTTTTGTGAGTGTTACAGGGATCCGTCAGTGGGTACTGACTAATTTACCTAAAGGTATTGCTCACGGTACAGGTATTGGTATTGGTTTGTTCTTACTTTTGATTGCCACCAATAGCGTGCAATTAATCGTCTCTAACAATGCTGGCTTACCGGTAAAATTAGGTGACATCAATAGCCTGCCCGTTATTGCTACCATTATTGGACTTGCGGCCACCATTGGCCTTGAACGACGCGGGATACCAGGCGGTATTTTACTGGTGATCATTGGCTTATCGCTATTTGGGTTATTGTTTGATCCCAACGTGACCTATCAAGGCTTGTTTGCCTTACCTGATTTAATGTCTGATAAATCATTAATTGGTCAGCTCGATATTATGGGCGCATTAAACCCTGTAGTACTACCCATTGTCTTGGCTTTGGTGATGACCGCTATTTTTGATGCCACAGGTACCATACGTGCCGTTGCAGGCCAAGCAGAATTACTTGATGACAAAGGTAATATTATTAGTGGAGGTAAGGCACTTACCTCAGATTCTGTAAGCAGTATTTTTGCAGGCGCAGTCGGTGGCGCCCCCGCTGCAGTGTATATTGAATCAGCTGCAGGTACAGCGGCAGGGGGGAAAACAGGACTAACCGCAACCATCGTTGGTGTATTATTTTTACTGATGATGTTTTTGGCGCCATTAAGCTATTTAGTGCCTGCATATGCCACCGCGCCCGCGCTGATGTATGTTGGCCTGCTGATGTTAAGTAATGTCAGTAAGCTTGATTTTGACGATAAAGTCGATGCTATGGCTGGGCTAACTTGCGCAATCTTTATTATTTTAAGTTGTAATATCGTCACCGGAATTATGCTAGGGTTTGTCACCTTAGTCATTGGCCGAATATGCAGCGGTGAGTGGCGTAAACTTCGAGTGGGCGTTATCGCCATAACCCTTGGTTTAGTTGTTTTCTACATGGGTGGTTGGGCGATTTAATCCCCTTGCTTACGATAGCAAGTACTTACGATAGCAAGGCCAACTATTGACGTTGGCCTTTTTTTCTTTTTGTTAATGTTCAGCCATAAAAAAGCCTATCCACGCAAGGTGGCGGGCAATTCAATAGCCCCCTCTATCACTTCTGCGCATAACATCACTGTATCACCATTAACCACGACAAAAAGTCGACTACGAATGTGAAAAATACCAAGTGTAAACCAAAGTAAAGTTAGTTGATAAAGTCAATCAACTTAGGGTAAATTGCGCTGATTGCAGCAATCTATTTTCATGTCAGTCAATGAATATGAATCGCTAAATGTGAATAATAAAATGTCATCAATGATGGTTAATGGAAACTTGGTAAATGAAAACTTGGAAAGACGATTTAGGTAAAACACTCTACGTCATGGATGCACTACTGTTAATTGGATTTATATTAGTTTGCGCCCCTAAAGCCACGGGGGTTTTACTGCACGAATGGCTAAGTTTATTGTTTATAGTCCCTTTGGTTATTCACTTATTACTGCACTGGGACTGGCTAAAGGCACTACCTAAGAAGTTTGTCAGCCAATTATCTGGTGAAGCCCGTTTTAATGCTGTGTGGGATTTTATTTTCTACCTAGCAATGCTGATGGTTATTTTAAGTGGCTTTTTGGTGTCAGAAGTGATGCTACCTCAGCTAGGGATTCATTTTGACATCCTTCCGGTATGGTCAAAAATACATCACGACCTAGGCAATCTATTGATGCCAATGCTAGGGATCCACTTAGCAATGCACTGGAAATGGATTAAGGGTATGAGTAAAAAGTTTTTCAAAAAACAAACAGCAAAAAAGGCCTAAATTATGAAATACCTTAGCCACAAATGGAAAAGTCGTAGTTTTATTATTCTGTCAATTTCACTACTATTCACCGCTTTATTGTGGACAGTATCCCTGAGTGAGTGGGCGACAACTATCAATATGGTTATTAGTGAGCCCCACTCAGAACCGAATATTTCACCATTACTTATCGGTGTTATTTCACTTGTCAAAGTCACCTTGTTGACACTGATACCGGCTGTGTTGTGTTTTGGAATTATGACTTTTGTCAGTTCAATATCGCGCTTTTTAAAGTTTCGTTCCCACAACATGAAGCTAAAATCCTAAGGATTAATACCTTGCGCTGGTAATTAATTGCCACAGCCGAACTGTAATATCTAAAAGCCACAACTTACTTAAGCCATAGCAAAAGTAAGTTGTGTTGCTTTTCTCTTTATCGAATCGACCATTCAACTGCACCAGCCCTTATAACTTCCTGCGTCTTTGTTTACCAGAGTACCAATAGCTGATCTTGTCATTTATAACCCGAAAAACTAAAAGCTCCCCCATAGCAACCAAAAACGATTTAAGTTATTGTAGTACAAATAGGTATAACTCGATGATAGTCCCTGTAAACGTTAGTAATGCAGTGTGAGCTAAGCGCCTGTCAATAAGCTTATTGGAGCGATTATTCAAGATTGAAATATGGTTATTTAGCCTATTATTCAACGTTAACGCCTTCTATAACTTGATTAAATTTACAACTTATTCTGTTTTTAACTGATTTAACTTAACCGCATTTAAGGTCTAGCCGTGCCCTCTCAGTCCTATGTAAAAAAGAACCTTTCCCTTGCTTGGCCATTAGCATTAAATGGACTGCTGATGCAGTCCATGTTGATGATAGATACCTTATTAGTATCGCCTTTAGGCGAAATCCCCTTAGCGGCTATGGGCATAGCCACTGCTATTGTTGCTGCTATTTTGGGTATTCAAATGGCATTGGCTAATGGTACCCAATTGGTGTTGAGTCGCGCCGTTGGCTCTGGCAATAATCAAACACTATCAAAAGCATTCTGGTCTGGGATGATGATTAACTGCTCGGTGGGCTTGCTTTTTTGGATATTGCTAACCCTGTTTGATCGCCCTTTAATTGGCCTGCTGACAGACAATGTGTTGTTACAACAAGAAATTGCCAGTTACTTAGTGATTTCAAAATACATCATACTTTACACTGCACTAACCCAGATGATGATTGCCCTGTTTAATGGCTTGGGTCGCACTAAAATTCCCTTTAAAGGGTATCTCATTGAGTTGCCCATTAACGCCGTCTTGTCCTATTTACTTATTCATGGTTATCAGTTTAGCGATACGATCGCAATTGAAGCTATGGGCGTTCAAGGCGCCGCACTAGGTAGCATTATTGCCATAAGCGTGCGGCTTATGTATCTGGGATCATATATGAAATTCAGCCCTGTAATCGAAATCACGCTGCCAGATAAAAACACCTCAATGAGCCGCAATATTCGGCTGCATTTTATTGAGATATTCCCGATTGCAGCCAACGTCACTATGCTGATGATAGGGGTGACTGTGTATCAGTTGCTGTACTCACAGCTAGACATTAATGCCTATGTCGCCATCACCTTGGTGATGCCTTGGATTAAAGCGGGAACCCAATTTATTGCGGCTTGGTCGCACTCATCAGCCATTACCATTAGCCAAGCGATTGGTTCTAATAAGATGGATGATTTGAGTAAAAACGTTGATACCAGTATCGATATTGCGGTGGTTATTTCAGTGATTTGCGCAATGCTCTTTGGTGTTATGAGCATTTTTATTGCCGATATTTACCCACATTTAGATGCAGCAACCTATCAAGCGTTAGCTGTCATTGCGCCGCTATATATCTTTTTGCCCATCGTGCGTGGTTACAACACGGTTCATGGCAATATATTACGAGCAGTGGGTAAAACTACCTCAGTATTCAAAATTAACTTTACTGGCCAATGGGTGATTTCAATCCCCTTATGTGCACTGATCATTTTAGTCTTTGATGGGTCAATTTT
Source organism: Shewanella sp. 10N.286.52.B9 (assembly GCF_002873635.1). NCBI lineage: Bacteria > Pseudomonadati > Pseudomonadota > Gammaproteobacteria > Alteromonadales > Shewanellaceae > Shewanella > Shewanella sp. 10N.286.52.B9. The sequence continues at coordinate 17,400 of NZ_MCTY01000201.1, read as the reverse complement.
TTGGGCCTTTGCTATTCAGCCATTTGAAGAAGTCGTTAAAGCCCTGCCGTTTAGGCAACTCGCCAGAAAGTCGCTAAAAGAGTTCGATCATAAAAAAGCCCAAGCATTGATGTATGACTAAAACCTTTGTCTACAAAGTGCTGCTATTGTCAGTGACAAGTAGAGAATTGATACACTCAACAGGTTTAGATTTTTTCAGGCGCTATTGAGCTAGGCAGATTTATTGCCTTTACCAGCTAATCCACCATTTTATGATCTCGGCCAAATTACCAAATGCTAATACTTGCTAGTATCGCGGCAAATTTCACTGAGTAATAAATATGCAATTAGATTTAAATGGTATGACGCCAAAACAGTTTCTTGAACAGTATTGGCAAAAGAAACCACTAGTGATCCGACAAGGCTTTAAACACTTTGAAGACCTGCTTTCACCAGAAGAAATGGCAGGCCTTGCTTGCGAAAACGTGGTTGAATCTCGCCGTGTGTTTAAAGCAAACGATGAATGGCAAGCTGAGTTTGGCCCATTTGAATCCTATGAAGAGCTCGGTGAAACTGACTGGACCTTAATTGTCCAAGCCCTTAATAACTGGGTGCCAGAAGCTGAAGAACTGCTCAAATGTTTTGATTTTATCCCTCGCTGGCGCTTAGATGACGTCATGGTCAGTTATGCGACACCGGGTGGCGGAGTTGGTCCTCATATCGATCTCTATGACGTATTTATCTGCCAAGGTTCTGGCCGACGTCGTTGGAGAGTTGGCGATCTTGGGCCGCACAAAGAGTTTGCAGCTCATCCGGCATTACTGCACACCGAAGCATTCGACCCGATCATTGATGTTGAATTACTCCCTGGCGATATCTTGTATCTGCCACCAGGCTACCCTCATGATGGGGTAACCCTTGAGCCATCAATGAGCTTTTCTGTGGGTTACCGCACTGCATCGGCAAAAGATATGATCAGTTCAATGGCCGATCACATTATCGACAAAGATTTGTGCAATGAGCAAATTGCCGATCCTGACCGCGCCTTAAGCGAACACTCAGGTATTGTGAACAGCAGCGATCTTGAGCGAATTAAACAGCAACTTTTTGCCACCCTTGATGACAAGCTAGTCAGTGAATTTAGCGGTCGCTACCTGACTCAGTCTAAGTGCGAACTTGATTTACCAGAAGAGAGTTTAGGGTTTCAAAGTTTAGATGTGACTGAGCAGCTTAAGCTGCAACCTTTAGTAAAGCTTGGCGGCCTGCGCACGCTGTACTTTGAAACCAGCGTTGCTGATGGCGTGCTGTATATCAATGGCGAGCAACTGCAATTATCAGCAGATAAAGAAGCCTTAATCGCACTGCTATGTGATACCCAAGAGCTTAGTGCACAAGACCTAAGTCCATGGTTAAACGATAACGATGTGCTTGAGCAATTAACCGCTTGGGTTAATGCTGGTTACTGGTATTTTGACGAAATCGACTAAAACTAGTAGATCGATTAAAGCGCCTTAACTCAGTTTAGCTGCGCTAAAATCGGTTACACGAGTTTGTAACTAGTCTATAAAAAATGGTTCAGTGACATCGGTCACTGAACCATTTTTTTACTGTTAGATTTGCAATAATTAATGCTTAGCCAAATCCAGTAACATGCTAATCGGTATTTAAGTTAATGGCGGTGGCGTTTTTGACCGTACGTAATGACACGGATGTATGAAACTTGCGAATGTTAAAATCACAACGCAATGTGCTATCAATAAAGGTTTCATAGGCTTGTATGTCGGTAACACAGACAATAAGCATGAAATCGTAACTGCCCGAGATTTGATAGCACTGAGTGACTTCAGGCGCTTTCATGACTGTTTGTCGAAATAATCGATAGATATCATCCCGGTCGCGATCCATTTCAATCGACACAATCAAAGTCAACTTATTGCCTGATAACTCAGGGTTAATCAAAGAAACATCACCAATAATGATCCCTGCCTCTCGTAAGCGTTTTATCCGCTTCAAACACGCTGGCGGCGACAGTCCCACTTCTGCAGCGAGATCGATATTCTGAATCTTATTATTCGATTGTAACTGCATCAAAATGCGCCGATCGATCCTGCTGGCTCATGGCTTACCCATAGAAGCGAGCATTGCAAAAAAGCCGGGGGTTCCCTATGGGCAACATTAGTGATCCGTATCGGTGGAAGTTTTGCCCTTGCTTGGCTATAACACCAGTTTTATCGCTATAGCGAATAGGGCCAAGAGGCTGCGGTCATTGTATGGCAACAGGAAGGTAAACAAGGTATTGGCTATCTAGCATGGTTTGTGGAGCAGCTAGAAAATCTAGCGATGACTTTTGTGGTTATCGCTGCACTCATGTTTGTGCTTAAAATATTAAAACTAACAGGTTTTGAACGCCTATTAACCATGCTTCTGAAGCCATTATTCAAATTAATCGGCATCGGCTATTTACCTCAACAATACCTGTTCATTCAATATCCTAACGCAGATAAAATCGGTAAGTTCTGTCAATTTTTTGTTAAAGATGTCCCCGTTACAGTACGAGGTTTAATCGAAGGCCATGAAGCCTCTGTGATTGCTTTTCAAGCAACCATAAAACAAACCCTCAGCACACCGGTAAAAATGTTAGTGCTGAACTTTCCTGACATTATGGTCATTCATAACCTACGTTCTGCGAAAAGAGTATTAACTGAGTAACCTTGCAAGGTTACATTTAAAGACCAACAACTTGAGGCCACCATGACTGATGTGTCGCTGTCAGACTGTCATATCAACATTATCAACGGCGGCTTAGATACATTAGCAGCATCCTCAACAATTACCGTCACAATAAATGATGACGATAATGAAGACAAAGAGGCTTGTTTAAGTGTGACTTGTAAAATTTGTAACCTAAAACCCTTTGTCAGAGGTGTTGAGTTTGGTGGGGAATTTGAAGCAGACCAAGCTTCAATCATTGAATCGATTATTCACATGGCCTTATTGTCAGAAAGATAGCTTTATAAAGGCTGACTTAACATAAATGCGCCCGCACAAAGAAAACATCTCAAGAACAACCAAGAAACAACATTGCTACATGCGCGCAAATTTCGAGCAAACAAACCATTAGTCACATTAAAACAACTATTAACCTCACAGAACAACACAACAATCACTCATAATAACAACCTTCAGGCCGATATAGCTAACAATTACAATTAGGGACAACCTAAGCCACAACACGCTGTCAGTTTGCCAGGGTGTAGGAGTCAATATTCATGAGCTTTCTATCAACATTATCCATTCGCAATAAATTAATCACTGCCATGTTAATTGCGGTAATAACATCAACCAGCATCGTGGCCTACGTCGGACAAAGCAGTGCTAAAAATGTCCTATCAACAAGGTTAGAGCAATCTGATATGCCAAACCTGGTGCAGCGTATTCGTAATGCTATTGATGGTGAAATCAACCAAATGAAGATAATGACCGAATCAATTGCGTCAAATAGCATGATAAAAATGTGGATCGATCAAGGACAAAGTGCTGAGGGTGAGCAATACCTCATCCAGTTTTTAGCACAAACTGCACGTGATAATGGCTTCAGTAAAGTCTCATTTACTGACAACAACAACCATAAACACTGGAATCAAGATGGTTTTTTACGCGAGCTAAAGCCAGATCATGATACTTGGTTTTTTAACTTCCGAGACAGTAATAAAACCGAATCAACTAGCATCTATAAAGACAGCAAGGGTTTCACTGATATCTATATCAACGCCCAACAACCTAATGGTTTTGGGGTTGCTGGAGTGTCTAAATCATTTGATGAAATGGTTGATTACCTCAACAGCTTCAAAATAGAACAATCTGGTTTTGTGTATCTCGTCGATGGTAACGGCGTCATCAAGGTGCACCCCAGCATCGATTACAAGGCTAAACAAACCATTAGTGACTTATATCCGTCAGTTAATACCCATAAGCTGATAAATAAAAGTGACTATGCCTCCGTTATGGTGGATCAACAATTGATCGCATCGAGTTACATTGCCAGTTTAGACTGGTACATTGTTGCACAAGTCCCTTTAGAAGAGCTTTATGCTGGCTTAGATACGTCGCGCAATAACATTATCATCACCTTTGTCGTGATAGCCGCATTATTTACACTGATCAGTGTTTATTTAGGGAACAGCTTAGTGCGCCCGATAAATCAGCTGGCCGATACATTTAAAGAATTGGGTGAAGGCGAAGGCGACTTAACCCAACGACTTAATGAAAATGGCAACGAAGAAATGCGCCGACTAGCACAAGGCTTCAATGCTTTCATTAGTAAATTAAACAATGTTATTCAAGAGCTTGCTACCACTACTTTTGATGTTAATAGTGCATCTCAACAAGTCTATACAGATGCGCAGCACTCTAAAAAGCTCACTGATGTTCAGCGTGATGGCGCTCATCAAGTGTCGGTAGCCATTAACGAAATGGGCAGTACTATCGCAGAAATTGCCAATAATGCTTCAGTGGCCGCCCAAGCAACTACTGAAGCAACGCAAAAAGCACAACGCGCACAAACGGTAGTACAAGAGTCAAATTCAACTATTAATGACATGGCCAGCAATATGGAAGGTGTGTCGATGAGTATTGTGACTTTAGCCGAAAAAAGTAATGCCATTTCAAGCGTATTAGATGTGATCAGGGCTATTTCAGAACAAACTAACTTACTGGCCCTTAACGCAGCCATTGAGGCTGCTCGCGCAGGTGAGCAAGGTCGAGGCTTTGCGGTGGTTGCCGATGAAGTGCGTAACCTTGCTAAGCGCACTAGTGATTCTACCGATGAAATTCACCTTATGATTACTGAATTACAAAATGGCGCGAATGCTGCGGTATCATCGGTTCAAGAAGGTCGTGAGCAAGCTAAACTAGGTGTTCAAGCGTCACAAAGAACCTATCAAGCTCTTGAAGACATCGCCGAAAATGTAATGCAAATTTCAGAGCTAAATATTCAAATTGCCGCTGCCACAGAAGAGCAGTCTGCGGTGATCAATGAGATCAACCAGCATGTGGTAAATATTAGTGACAGCAGTGACAGTAGCGCTCAAGCCTCGACCAGTATCGAAAGCTCTAGCGAAGCATTAAAGTCAATGGCCAATGATTTAGATGGTTTGGTTAAACGCTTTAAACTTTAATCAGCAAAGATGATGGCGAGTAGTAGCAGGATGATTTAAACCCTTTCACAGATAATCCTCCTCAATTTGACATTTTAAAAAGCCAAACGATTAAAAAGTTTGGCTTTTTTGTGTCAACAATATATAAGCTGTACTTAAATCAATTAAGTTAAAAACCCGCAATCGTAGCTTTTCGCTGTTTATTTACAATGCAAAAATTACCGCGCTTAGTGCGGCATTTTGAGCAGGTTTCACATAGGGCTTGTGCTCTATCACCATTGTGCCAACGCTTCACTAAATCAGGCTCTGACAATAATGGTCTTGATAGGGCAAAGTATTGAATATTGGTATTCGCGGCAATGGTTTCTATGGCATCAATGTCCGTTAGCCCGCCTACAGTAATAACTGGTATATTCACTTCACGACTTATCACATCGCCATATTGATGAAAATAACCCTGTGGCTGAATGGTATGCCCCTCAAACGACTCACCAATCATGTCATTAGCTTTACCATGAATATTGCCAGAAATGATAATGGCATCAACACCAATGGCTGCAAGCTTTTTACAAATAACACGGGTTTCAGCAAAGGTTAAGCCACCTTCAAAAAAATCACAGGCGGTTAATTTCACCAGTATCGGGTAATCATCACCCACCAGCTTTCTGGTTTCCGTATAGATTTCAACTAAAAAGCGCAGACGGTTTTCTAGGCTGCCACCATATTGATCATCTCTTTGATTGTAATAAGGGCTTAAAAACTGATTGATTAAATAGCTGTGGGCCCCATGAATTTCAACCCCATCAAAACCTGATTGTTTTGCCCGTAAACTTGCTTTGGCAAATGCCTGCACTATGTAATCTATCTCGGCAATGGTCATGGCTTTACCTAAGGTTTTTGTGCCACGCTCGCAAACCTCACTAGGGGCAAAAATCACTCTTTCGCCCACGTTGTAAGTAGTTTTGGTGCCACCATAGGCCAGCTGCATGGCTATTTTGGCGCCATTACGGTGAACTAAATCCGTTAGCTGTTTATATTCCTCGATAAAGGAGTCATCGTACATACCCATCATGCCCGCATTGGGTTTTTCTTCTGCGACGATATTGGCATAACCTGTGATGATCAGGCCGACTTCACCTTGAGCAAGCTCTTTGTATATGGCGTATAGCTTATCGGTCATATGGCCATCTTCAGTTGCCATATTTTCCCAAGTCGCACTGCGGATAAAGCGGTTCTTTAACTGCATGCTGCCAATGTGGGTTTCTGTATACAAAGTGCTCAAGTTACATCCTCTAAAAAGCGTCATCGATTAATCGGCGGCATTATAAAGGGCGTTGTTCAACAATCAAACAACTACAAGTCAGAAGTGAGACCTAGCTATATAGTCCAAAAGAGGTAATTAACTAGGGCGATTGAATAAGAATATCCGCTAAGGGGGCGGCTGGTGTACTACATGAGATTGATCTAAAGCTCTTTTTACGAAAAGCGTTATGAATGATGGCGCTTTGCCGTATTATTCAACATAGCAAACTAAATAGTCAATTAAGCCAAAGCAGCTATCTTTGCGAGCAAAACAGCTAAAAATAAGTATCGCGGTAAAGTGTTAACTATTTAAAAAGGCTAGGCAGTTAACTGCCTAGCCTCAAAACCTTTAGCTAGCATCAAAAGACAAAGTTCACCGTCAAGCTTAATAACTCAACATCGGTACTTTCACCCCAAATAATTGGTGGTGCGGCAAATTGCGCTCGGTTTATTGGATTATCCCCTAAAATGGACTGGTACTCAGCATTAAGTGAAATCGATGAAGTCACATCATAGCGAAGCCCTATAGTCACCCCTTGACTCTCTCTAAGCTCACGACTCTCGGCATAAACCACATAGGGAGTAAAATCATCGATTGCATAACCAACACTGGCGTACCAATTACTTTGCAGCTCATCATGTTCAAATTCAGCCATAAACTGCCAAGCATCTAAACTGTATTCTGCCCCCAAAGTAAATACACTTAACTCATCAGCAGTAGGGGCTGGGCGTAAAGTATATTTAGACCGTAAAAATCCAGTATGGATACGATAATTAAACCCTACTAAATCGACATATATTCCGGTGGTATAGTCAGAATCAAATTGCATCAATATCGGCCCTAAATTCACCTCAGTTAAGCGGCCGAAACCATAATAAGGTGAAACGGTAAGTGATATTTCATCAGATAATTCATATTGCCAAGCCAGCGAAACACCATCGTATGAGGTGGTACCTAAAATCGAGTCGTAAATCTCACCCGGCGGCCTTGCCCACGCATAGGCTTGGCCAACAAAATAAAACTCAGAGACTAAAAACAAGGGTAAGCGCAATCGGCCAGCCCTTACTTTAAAGTCACTAAATTCATAACTTAGGTAGGCCCATTCTAACTCAGGTTCGCTCCATTTATCTTGGGTGCGCTTAACCACTTGAGCTGATGCATCAAAGCCCTCAAACACATCTAAATCAAGTTGTATTCCAAATAAAGTATCACAGTCATAACAGGTTTCATCTGTTATTTCCCGGTTAATAAATAATGGCGCTTTATTGTCTGATTTACTGATAGATGTTGAACCAAAACCACTGATGGAAAAGTTATCAGTCAGCTCTATCGCAGCTTGTGCATTGGTTGCCATGCCAAGGGTTAATAGTAAAATTATGTATTTTCGGTTTAATAACATGGCTACTCTCCTTGTGGCACTGTGATTAAGATATTAACTTCTTCAGGCACCGACTCTATCGGAGCATATGCTATACCATTAGGATTGTCGTTCAGCCATTTGAGGATCTTCTTTATATCATCACTGTCTAACTCTTCTGGTGGCGAGCCTTTGCCGGAGAAAGCCAACCCGGCCCAATAACCATTCATTTGTGAGACCGATTTACCCAGCAACATGCTATAAAACTCTTCGCGGTGCATGGAGGTTTCAGGTAGATCAACTAAGACAATTTTAAAGCTACCTCCGACTTTTTTAGACTTACCTCGATATAACATTCTCGCCTTACTTTTACTTAAAGGCGGCATGTCATCATTAAGGCTAAAAATAGCGAATTCGACCTCAGAGCTTTTGCTGGTATCAGCCTCTAAAGCCCAAGTTGATGGGGATAAAATTAATGCAGTAAGAAAGATAAGCCGCCTTGTGCACAATCGACTTAAAAAAAAATGCTTCAGGCTCAATAAAAAGGCTTTGTGGTTTAATCCATTAATCATATAAAAACCTTCATTCCTAGATAGTTTTTGTACTATGCTAAACATAGTCAGAAGTTTTACTAATCTAAACTTAGCCAAGAACCCTACGATATACAACTTTATAGTTAACTTTTTTATGGCTAATTTTTACTCAAGGAGCTGAGATGAATTTATTGAATCGTATTTCAATAAAAGCAAGGATGTTGGCACTAGTCTTGTTACCATTGGTTTTTGCAGGTTTTTTATCAGCGTTAGAAATCCAAAAACAAATTGATAATGTGCAAGCTTTAAACAGCCTTAACAACAAAGTGACCTTTTTAGAGTTATTTTCCCAGCTTAATCGGCAAATTACTCAAGCGCAAGACGCGCTCAGCGGCCAAGATGAGCCCTTTGTATTATCCAAATTCACATCTATTACGGAGCAACTGTCTGCGTTATTACCCACAAGCTTTAGCGCTCAACACAGTGAAGATATTCAAGCATGGTTTAACAGCACTGAAGAAGCCTTAGCTGAATCGCCAGCCCTTACCAAAGAGGATTTATTTGATTGGTCAATTTGGATGAACGAATTGCAAAACCAAGGGTTGATGACGCTAGAAAAAGATAAGCTTGATGTACCTGAAAAAATTAACCAGAACTTGACGATTTTATTTCAATTGCAATGGCTATCACTGTGGTCTGCAGAAGAAAAATGGCTAATGGATCAACTGATAACGAATCGAGGCGACGAAGATCTGCTGAGTCAATTGAATATGAGCGCTGAAAGACAACAACTGTATGTCGATCGCTTTATTAATATTAGCGCCAAGCCTGAGCAAGTAGACCTGTTATTAACTACCTTTTCAGATCAAGCATTCCAACAAAGTTATCAGCTGCGCAGCCAATTTCTGCAAGGGAATGAAATTGTTGATAATACAGATGCTAACTTGGAGGTGTTTAATCAGCGTTTGAACTTAATTCAATATGTTGTCACTACCATTTCAGAGCAATTATCCACCAATATTCACTCTGAAATAGCAAAGTCTAAACAGCTTATTATTATGTTCTGCGTTGCATTGCTAATATCGCTCGTTACTATTGGCACCATTGGCGCAAACCTTTACCGCCGCATTCTAAAGTATCTGCATCATGTGATTAAAACCATGTCAAAAATTGAAAAAACACATGATTACTCAAATAAGATAAACGAAAGTGGTAAAGATGAATTAAGCTACTTCTCTAAAAAGCTCAATAACCTAATTCATGAACGCTTTTTAAATGATGCCAAAATCTTGCAAGCAAAATCAGATGCAGAAAGAGCTAACCAAGCCAAAAGTTCTTTTTTGGCCAATATGTCCCATGAGATTAGAACACCGTTAAATGGCATTATTGGCATGTCGGAGATAATGTCAGGCACAAGGTTAACTCCTTTGCAAAATGAGTACCTGCAAACCATAGAAACATCCTCACATACCTTATTACTATTGATTAACGATATTCTGGATCTTTCTAAAATTGAGTCGGGTAACCTGTCTATTGCTTACAACGACACCAATATTACCGAGGTCATCTATGACACCCTCACTATGGTGTTAGCTAAAGTCGTTGAAAAGCAACTGGACCTTAAAATTGAAATCCCTGAACATATGCCTCACCTAGTATCACTTGACGAACATAGAATGCGCCAAGTATTAATGAACCTTCTGTCAAATGCAGTTAAATTTACCAATAACGGCTTTATTAAAGTCGCTGTGAGCTGCGATTACGACGAAGCTAACTATGCCAATATGAAAATTAAAATATACGATAGCGGTATTGGTATTAAAGAAGAAAATAAACAACAAATCTTTTCACCTTTTATCCAAGAGGATGGCACCATCACTCGTGAATTTGGTGGTACAGGGCTTGGGCTGGCAATTTGTAAACAGCTAGTGGGGTTAATGGGCGGCGATATAAAAGTTAGCTCAGAAAAAGGTAAAGGCAGTTGTTTCAGCGTTGAACTTAAAGCCCGCATCATTACCAAAGAGCAGCCTAAAAGAGACGAGTTTAAACACCTGACTACGGCAATTATTTCCAGTAATAATGATATTATTGATGCTATTGATGCTGCCTGTAGTAAACATGAATTTAGCATAAATTACCGTTACCCATCACCGTTTGACTTGTTACAGGATAAGCAAAAGTTTGATCTGTTATTTATTGATAATGCCTCAATGAACCGAGAGGCTTTAAAAGCATTACCCGAATTACTCATGCTGCAAGATAGCTTTTCCATTGCCATTAATAGCCCCTCAGAGCAGCGAACATTAGATAACATCGACGCCTCTATCACCTTGCCTCTGCTTGGCAGGCGCTTTAGTGATGCCATTCGTAATGGCATCGAAAGTCGTACTCTGCGCAATAAAGTTTCCCCAGCTGAAACAGACGCAGCCAATGATGGTATTGATAAACAAGAAAAGCCACGCACCATTCACGGCATGATTTTGATTGTTGAAGATAACCTCGTTAATCAAAAGGTCGCCTCAGTGCTAGTCAAGCAAGCGGGCTATAACTTCGTAATTGCTAATAATGGGCTTGAGGCGTTTGATTTTATTAGTGATGGCAAAATATTTGATGCAATCTTAATGGATTGTATGATGCCCATTATGGATGGTTTTACTGCCACCCAAAAAATCAGAGAGTGGGAGCAAATAAACCCATCTGTGCAACGGCTGCCAATCATTGCACTTACCGCCAGTGTACTGGATCAAGATATTGAGAAATGTTATGAATCAGGAATGGATGATTATTTGGCAAAACCATTTGAAAAGCATGTTCTTATCGAGAAAATAAAACAGGTCACCAAGCTTGCAGGTTAGCTGTAAGAGTATTTGCAGTAATTGAATTTAGGCTAACACCAATAAGCTGATTGTATAAATGCCTGATTGTATAAATGCCTGTTTTGCTGACTGTATAAATATCTGATTATATAATTGGCTGATTACCTGATTGTATGAATGCCTGATTTGCTGATTATCTTGAGATGCAACCAAACATCGAAAAATCACTAATCGCTATCAATTACCTTCATATTAAGCGTTTCTGCTGCAATAATTTTTGTTTTTCCTTTTGTTTTTTATCTCGTGATAAATGTTTTGAACTTTTTAGGCCGACACATTTATCACGCTTAAAGCGTCGCCAGCAGGGCATTTCATTACTGGCAACGCTATATTTTGCGATTAAAATCGCCACTGAATTATAACCTGAGCTATACCTTAACCTTAGCAGCACCAAAGCTATTTTCAAACTCTTGATCTAGACTGGCATTATCAACTTTATTGCCCTTTAAGCGCTCAACCACAAGGTAATTTACCGGAACCAAAATCAAGGTGATAAAGGTGGCAAAGATAATCCCAAAGCCCAATGATATCGCCATTGGAATTAAGAACTGCGCTTGGGTCGACTTCTCTAATAATAGCGGCATTAGGCCGATAAACGTGGTTAAACTGGTGAGCATAACCGGTCTAAAACGTTTTGCACCTGCGGTTAATACCGCCTCCGCTAATGGCATTCCATCTGCACGTTTTTTATTAATAAAGTCCACCAGCACTAAAGAGTCATTGACCACAACGCCCACTAGCGCCAACATCCCCAATATACTGAAAATGGTCAGTGGCGAGCCCATTAACCAATGACCTAGTACTGCGCCAATTAAGCCAAAGGGGATCACGCTCATCACAATTAATGGCTGAATGTAAGACTTAAACGGAATTGCGAGTAGGCTATAAATCATAAACAACACAAACACTAAGCCCCATTGCAACGACCCAAAGCTGTCTCGCTGTTCACGAGCTTCGCCTTCAAGTGAGTGCCTTACTCCAGGGTATTGCTGCACTAAACCATCAAGGTACACCTTAAGATCTGCTTGTAGCACAGTCATATTGGTATTGTCTTTATCCACGTCGGCAGTGACATTTAACACCCGATAACGATCGATGCGTTGAATACTTGATGGGCTCTTACCTGAGGTCATTTTAGCCACATGACCAAGCGGCACTTGCGCGCCCTGACTGGTGGTAATCAGGACCTTTTTAAGGTCATCTAATGACTGACGTTCATCTAGCGGCAAGCGCAGCATTACTCGCACATCATCACGGCCACGCTGGATGCGCTGCACTTCTGAGCCAAAATAAAAGCTTCTTATTTGACTTGATACTTCCTGTCGAGTGAGCCCTAGCGCTTTACCTTGCTCGGTTAACTCAATTAGCAGCTCTTCTTTACCGTTAGATAAACTGTCGGCAATATCAAATACTGTCGGGTAAGTTTTTAAATGCTGTTTAACCTGATCGGCAATCTCACGTAAGGTATCAAGGGAGTTTGCACTGAGCTGCACATCAATAGGATCAGAGCTTCGGCCAATTTCAGCGCGGTAAGTCACTGACTCAGCCCCAGGAATTTCACCAACACTTTTACGCCATTCAGTTAATAGTTGCCTAGAGGTAATATCTGATTCACGCTTCTCTGCTGGGGTTATTTCAAAACGAACCCCACCTGCATTTGAGCTACCGCCGCGACCACCCGTTGTGGCCAAAATATTGATGATCACGCTTTCACCGGTTTCTTCATCACGATACTTTTCTTGCAGCGCCTCCGCTTTTGCAGCAATGCTAATGATATGGCCATTGGTCACTTCAAATGGGGTACCCGCTGGCATGGTCAAGTTAAGCCTGACGGTTTCACTGGGAATGCGCGGGAAGAAGGTAAACTTAGTCCACCCCGTGGCCAACAGTGCCGCTATCACTAACAACACACTGAGAAATAAGCTCAAGGTGGCGGTTTTATGCTTTAGCGCTATGCGTAAAAATGGTTGATAGAACTGAATGATTGCTCGTTCAAATCCATCAGCAAACTTTTGCTGAAAAATCTCAAACTTATTATAATTTTCCTTCTCGCTGCGCATCTTAATATATTTAAGGTGAGCGGGTAGCACAAACTTAGATTCGATTAACGAAAACAATAATACTGGGATCACCACTATCGCAATTTGACCAAATATCGCCCCGCGAGTGCCTTCGATAAACAACATAGGTAAGAAAGCGGTCACTGTGGTTAAGATGCCAAAGGTCACTGGCGCGGCCACTTCTTGGGTACCAAGAATCGCCGCTTGCTCGCCATTAGGCGCAGTCTTAAGGTGGGTGTAAATATTCTCGCCAGTGACAATGGCGTCATCGACCACAATCCCCAATACCAAGATAAAACCAAACAGGCTGATGACGTTTAACGACACATCAAAAAATGGCATCACAATGAATGCGCCCATAAACGAAACTGGAATACCAATAAATACCCATATGGCAATTGATGGACGTAAAAACAATGTCAGTAATAGCAACACAAGTATGCCGCCCTGCAGCGCACTGCCTGTTAGGGTAGCAATACGGTTTTTAACGATTTCAGAATCGTCATCCCAATAGCTAAGGCCATAGCCTTCAGGCAAGGTTGCCTGACGAGAATCAATGTAGTCTTTCACTTTATCAGCCACATCAATCGCGCTTTGCTGACCAATACGATACACATCGATAAATGCTGCTTGTTGACCATTAAAGCGAGTTCTTACAGGGGTTTCTTCAAAGCCATCAACCACATTTGCAATATCGCCTAAACGAATAATGGTGCCGTCAGCGGCAGATTTAATGGCAATATTGGCAAACTCATCTTTGTAATAAGCTTGGCCTTTAGAGCGCAGTAAAATGTCGCCACCCTGAGTTTTTAAATTACCCGCAGAGATATCAGTACTAGAGGCATTAATCGCCCGTGATACTTCACTCAGAGTTAAGTTGTACTGGCGTAATTTGTTTTGCGATAAGGCTAATGACACTTCATAGTTACGCACCCCGCTTAAATCTAGTTGGGTGACACCCTCTAGGCGCAACAATTCATCGCGCACCACTTCAGCAAACTCGATGGTTTCTTTTTCGCTATATTTGCCGGTTACCGTTACTGCGATGACTTCACGCTTACGCTGGGCAAGGGCAATGACAGGTTTTTCGGCATCAACCGGAAAGGTGTTAATGGCATCGACGCGGCTTTTAATGTCCGCTAGCATTTCTCGGGGGTCGTAACCACTGTCAACTTCAATGGTGACCTGCGATGATGCCTCTGAAGAGCTAGAAGTGATTTTTTCTATACCTTCAAGGTCTTGCACCGCCTCTTCAATACGAATTGTTACCCCCTTTTCAACATCTTCAGGGGTCGCGCCACGAAGCGATACTCGAACAGAGATCCTTTCAGACTCAACTGTCGGAAACACTTCAAGTGGGATCTGCGTTGACAGTGAACCTAAACCTAATACCAGCAGCAACAACATTAATAAATTGGCCGCTACGTGATTTTTAGCAAACCAAGCAATCATGGCTGTGACTCCTCTTTACTAGCAGGTTTGGTTTTACGCTCGCCATCAGGCTTACTGCGAGACTTGCCATCGGCTCTGCCCTCACCTCTTGGGCCTCGCTGTGGTTTAACTTTATTCGTTGCGCCAACAACAGTGACAGGGGTGCCTGAACTCACTTGTCCTAGGGAGGTAATAACCAGTTCATCGCCACTTTTCAAACCTGTTCTAACTACCGAATCTTGGCTGTTTTGCCATCTAATGGTCACTTCTCTGCGTAATAACTTGCCATCATTAACCACATACACATAGCTACCTTGATAGATTGCTTTAGTCGGGATTACGATCGCTTGGCTCAGCTTTTTACCGGCAATATTGGCTGTCAGGTATTGACCAATTTTCAGTGGCATTTGCTGATTAGCTTGATAATCAAATGGATCATCAATTTGCGCCACCACATACAACTGCTGCGAGTTACTATCGATTGCACCTTCGGTGCGAATCAACTGCCCTTCCCATTTTTGCAGGCCTATTAAGTCAGACTCAAAACTCACTTTAGCCACCACAGACTTACCTTGCTCAGGTAGTTCTACCAGTGCTAAATCACTGTTATTGATTGGTAAACGTATTTCCACATAATCGGTGGCGTAAATCGTTGCCAGCTGACTATTGGTCGAAACCACCCGGCCTACATCAACATGTTTTTCTAAAATTCGCCCAGAAAAGGGGGCAACAACTTGGGTACGTTCCAAGGCCAAGTTGGCTTGTTCAAGTTTCGCTTGGTTAGATAGCATTGCCGCTCGCGCTGCAGCTAATTGCGGCTCACGCAACACCAGCGATGTCGGCTCGCGGCCATTACTCAGGCGCTGCCAATCTGCTAAGGCTTGATTAGTACGTGCTTGTTCTTCTAATAATTGTTGCCTAGCCAACATTAACCCAGCTTCAGCAATTTTAACTTCAGCTTGATAATCTCTATCATCAAGCTCAACTAACACTTCGCCAGTTTCAAAAAAACCACCTTCACGAAAGTTGGGGCTAATAGATAGAATTTGACCTGAAGCCTGCGTCACTAACGAGCTTTGGGTGCGCGGTTTTACCACCCCAAAACTGCTCACCTGAATTTGATAATCTTGTGGCTTAAGCACCTGAGTTTCAACCGACATGGCAGCTACAGCCATCGGTTTGCCACGCTTAGTGGTAGGTGGGTTTGAGGTAATCACCATAATAGTGGCAACCGCAACCGCAACAATGCTTACTGGGATCAGGTATTTCTTATTCATCATATTTTTCTTCTTCTGTCACACTGGCATCTAAATCGCCACCTAAAGCAAGGTGTAATCCGATACGGTTGGCAATGATTTGGTTTTTTAAGCTGATAACCGAACTTTGGGCCACAAAGGCACGATTTTGGGCATCCAGTACTGTGGTATAGCTGACAAGGCCGATTTGGTATTGCTCAAATGATAGGGTTTCAGCTTGGAGGGCATTGTCTTGCGCTTGTAAAGTTGAGCGATATTGCTGCTGCAAACTGGCATCAAGATCAAGGTTGTTTTCAACTAGCTCAAAGGCACTAAACAAAGTATTTAAATACTGCTGCTCTTGCTGCTTTAATTTCAGCTTTTGCTGCTCGGTTTGTGACTTTAAGCGACCGGCGTTAAAAATCGGTGCGGTAATACCGGCAAATACTGACCATGAACTGTAATCACCACTTAATAAGTTAGCAATATCATTACTGGCGGTGCCAATATCAGCCCCTAAACGTAAGGCTGGATAACGCTGCTTTTGAGTAAAGGCCACGACGGCATCTTGAGCGAGCAACTGATACCAAACGGCTTGCAGTTGTGGTTTACGTTTAACGAGCTCGCTGGGGACGCCAATTTTAATCCCTTGTGGCAATAGCGGCAGTGTTTCATCTATCAGTAATTTACCTGCTGGATAGCCGCCTAATAAGCGCTCTAAGGTTCTAATATCTTTATTGCGCTGACTGCGCTGTGCCAACAGGTTTGAGTTTTCACTGTGAAACTCATTTTGAGTTAAATACACATCCAGCGCGGTGTTTAACCCTTGCAGGTAACCCGACTCAATGATGTCAAAATTAAGTTTGGCATTTTCGGTGCGACGCTCAAATAGCTTAACGAGCTCTGTTGAGGTCACTACCTTGTAGTAGGCAATCACCACATCAGCAACCAGTGCATCCCTTGCTTGCTGATAATTGGCCTCAGCAGTGAGTAAATTCAGTTTTGAGGCTTTAGCGCTATCGGATAACTTGCCCCAAATATCTAGCTCATAGCTAACATCAAGACTAAGACTATTGGAGCTAGACGTTGCATCACTATTTCCCCCTCTAGCACTATTAGCCGATAAGCTTAACTCTGGCCAAAAGCTGGCATCACTGACATTAAGCTGCTGCTTGTTAACCTCGACTTCAAGAGCTAACTGAATTAACTGCTGGTTGGTGTTCAGGCCAATACTGATAAGTTCTAATAACTGATCGGTAGCGATTGGTGTTACCCAACTTTGATTGTCTTTTAATGATTTGGCGTCGGTATGCCACGACGCAGGCAGCTCAGGTTTAACCAAAGACTCGTCAAGATAGGATGAACTGCTGCAGGCAGATAAAATGAATAGCGAAGTTGCAACCGCCACTAGCGTATAGCGTGTTTTCATTAACTGGAAATCCATTTTCGTTTATTATTATTTAATATGAT
>NZ_MCTY01000200.1:0-34419 GCF_002873635.1 Shewanella sp. 10N.286.52.B9 | reverse complement strand
GGTATAGCGAATTTGGCCACTCTATTGAAGGTGATATTAGATTATTGAGGGTAAATACAAATGACTAAACCTCGAGAGATATCCATTTCAAACACATATCGGGGCAGAAATGTTTTAGATTCAACAATTAGTTCATGGAATTAGTAAAGTTGAAATATGATCGAAAACAATATTGCATACTTGATTTTGTAACTTAATCAAGTAATGTAAGACTACGCTTTAAAAATAACAGGTGAGTTCATGCACTTGGAGTAAACTAGATAAGTTATTTAAATCGTTTGGGCTTATATAATTTATTTTCAGGAACGTGACCATTGCATTGGATAGTCCCGTTGAAAGTATCTACATCTAAGCAGTGAGTACAGCATGAGCAGTCATCAATCAAGTTAGCATAAGCCTTACCATGCCAAACACGTGCTTTGATAGGGCAATAATCAATATGTGAAGCGAAGCCACGTTGAGTTACTTCCATTGTACGTGCCTGCGACATCATACGTTCAGCCTCATACTTTGACCGTGCGTTAAAAATCCACTTTTTGTTATCGACACTATGAATTATTAAATCAGTCAATGATTCTATAGACATGTCTCTTGGTGCTTTACTCAGGTCTACTTCAATTGTTGAGCAGCCAAATCTTTCTACTTTTCTTTTTTTTAATTCATCTACCGCGTGTGTCACACAAACTTCAATCAATAGTTCACGCCCTCCTATATTAGCTATGAGATCTGGTATGAATCCATCTACGCCTTTTTCAATTTTTATCGAGTCGATAGTGAACATTTTTGCGTTTGAAATCTTATATCTTTCTTTATTTGAATTGAAATCTATATAGACAGGTGGTAATTGAACTTGCATTTGACTCGATAGGATTTCTTTAGCGCTGTAATGCAGTGCAGTTTCGGCTGCAAAGCGGCAAGCATGTCCTGAACTATGGGCAAAATGATTTTCTTGTTTGAGCCCCTTTTTGGCAACTAAGGGTTCACCACAAGATGGGCATTTACAAGAGCATGCCAATCCTGATTCAACATCAAAAATGTGTAATAGCTTATCATCACGAATTCCGTATTTTAGCTTCACTTTTGGCATAGTTAAATTAGGCTACTTTTGTTTGGTCAATAAAGGTATTTTGACTGAAAATATTCTCCACTAGAAGGCATTATGAAAATTTATGCGTGATATTGGGCATATTGTTGAAAGTCTATCTAGCTAGGGGACACTGAGAAATGAGTTGCTACATATTTGCTACACAGAACGCCAGATAAGAAAAAGGCGTAGCAAGTACTAACCTGCTACGCCTTATCTGAATTGGTGGCCCCTCACAGACTTGAACTGTGGACCTGACGATTATGAGTAATGTAAGCTTTAAGTATTAGCTATCAGCCTAGAGTGGCAATTTTCATGAGAAGTTCAGACTTTTCTTTGTCTGTTAGCTGGTTAATTTCTTGTAGTAATCTATCAACCTTAGATTCTAATTTATCAGTCCCCAGTAATTGCGCTGTAGTAATCCCAAGCTCAACCCTGACTTGCTCAATGTCCAAATGGGCATAGGTGCTAGCAGTGATGCCTATATCGCTATGGCCTAGTAACTTACTAGTAGTTTGAATATTACCGCCACGCATGACGCTCCAGCTTGCGATAGTACGCCTTAAATCATGTATGGTGACACTCTCGCCCTTTGTGTCACTTCTTAGCCCAGCTCTTTCGGTTATGCGCCACCAAAAGCTACCTTTGCCAGATTTTTCTGTGATGTGACCTAATTTGGTTCGTGGTGCTGGGAAAACGTATTTTTCGCCTTTGTCAGCCTCGTTGCTGCGTCGTTTAAGAATTTCCATCACTTCAGTTGTTAAAGGCACTGCATGGGGCTTTTTTACTTTCATTTTGCTGGTTGGAATTATCCAAATTCCACGTTGGTGGTCTATCTCTTTCCACTCCATGGTAAATACACAACTTTTACGTTGGCCTGTTAGCAATAACACCATAATCACGTCTTTGTAGATTGGTAGTTCATGGTTAAGCGCATCTAACAGGTTTTTTACTTCTAACTGATTTAGGATTCGCTCTCTTTTGGTATCGGCTAGTTTTTTAATTTTGGCAAACGGATTTTTTTCTTGCTCATTAAACATCGATTTTAATAGTGACAAACATTTATTATGAATAGCCACAGAATTTTTACTGATTAATTTTTTTAGTAGGTTGCTAGCATCAACAGGGGTTATATCTTGTATAAGAATGGATGAAATTTTAGGTGCTAGGTGCTTACGCCACAATGCTTCAATATCCCTAAGTGACTTTTCTCGTCGTTCACCTGTTTTTATCTTAAGTTCAAACTCTGCAACATAGGCCTCAAACAGTTGCGCTACGCTCATTGCCAAAGCTCGCTCTACTTCTGCTTGATGTATTTGTTTCTTTTTTTCTTCATTAGGATTAAGCCCTTGAGACATATTTGCCGCATGTTTTAGGGCTAATTTACGTGCGTTTTCAATAGTAATGGTGGGGAAATCGCCAAGGGAGATAGTGACGGCTCTACCTAAGTGCTTGCGACGAAAGCGAAAAATGGTTTTGCCTGATTGCAGAACATCAATATATAGCCCTTTTACTGAGCTTTTATGGCCTATATCGTAAATTTTATAGCGTTTTGTAGGCTTTTCTAGTTTTTCTAAAGTACGTTTTGTAAAAGGTATTTCTTGTTCCATAATGACTTAGCCTCAATACTTAACACGATTCTGTGTCACCCCTGTGTCACCACGAGGGTTAATTTTGACTAATTTACAGTAATTTTGGTTAATGTCAAAAGTAACAAATTTGATGTAACATATTGATAAATAGTATTTAGTTAAAAATGGTTAACTTTGGTTAAAGTCAACCAAACTCACTTGTGGGGAGACCATATTTTTTATTGATCGTTCGCTATCCTTCGGATTTTCAGTTCAAGTTTGTAACGCTCAAGCACCTTCCATTTTATTGCTGAAACTCCAACTAAAGTTGCTACCGTTAAAGGTTCTTTTTACTAGACTTAATTTCATAAAACATATGTGCATACTATTTTTGGTATGCACTAACTATATGTACTACGAGCACTGTAATTAGGAGCGTGTTATGTCTGGATGGTTCGAGTTAAGCAAAGGCAATAATGGTCAGTTCAAGTTTGCATTAAAGGCTGGCAATGGCGAGGTGATACTGACCAGTGAGCTATATGCCGCTAAAAGTGGCGCTAATAATGGTATCGCCTCGGTGCAAGTCAATTCTCAAAGCGAAGATAAATTCACTAAAGAAACCGCTAAAAATGATAAGCCCTATTTCAACCTTAAAGCGGCTAATCATCAAATTATTGGTACCAGTCAGATGTATGCCAGTGTCGCATCACGCGATAATGGTATTCGTTCAGTGATGGATAATGGTAGCTCTACCACCATAAAAGATCTCTGTTAACTCGTTTTAAATATCATAATAAAAGCTCTCGAACCTTTTGCTTTGGGAGCTTTTACTATTTACAACCGATTAACTATCTACAACTGATTAGCTATCAACAACTAAATTATGCCAGCAGCATGCGCCAGCACAGGCCCACTACGCTAGTCATCCCTGTTGTATAGGATGTGAGTTTACCTTTATTAAATACCATAATGGTTGGCGCGACTTGTACCGACCAGTCATTGCTGAGTTCACTTTGCTGATCGTTTATCACTTCAAAGCTATAGCCTTTATCATCAAGGTAAGCTTGTATTTCATGATTGTTGCCTGACGCCATTGCCACGCTGATCACCGGATAATAAGCCGACATGGTTTCAACGGCTGGGCTTACTGTGCGGCATATTGGGCACCAGCTTCCCCAAAAATACACCAACACCGGCTTATCTTGGCTAATCGCCAATACATCGACCCTTTCACCTTTAAGGGTTACTCCCTGTAATTCAGGTAAGTTATCATGCTGAATGTCTTTGCCGCGCCATAAATCCATTAAACCCGTAATGACCATCACGAACACAATCAGTATGACGATTTGCTTTAACCAGCCGAAGATCTTTTTCCCTAAAGGCACTTTGTTACTAGCATCTGGCAACTTACTATCTAGCTGGCTCTGATGTTGTTGTTTGCTATCAGAAGAAAACAAGCGACTCATGATTTACCTCTTTATATGTTTTACAAAATAGGGAAATGACAGGCACTTGATGGTGCAACCTAAAATCATTAATTAAATCGTTCGCGCTGCTGAATAAGCAGCCGGAAATTTACATTATTTATTGTCACATAAGCTAAAAAATATTAATTAGCAGCTCATTGAGTTTTAAAGTCAGCATCTAAAAGTGAAAGTAGTTTTCATTAAAGCGCTTTGTTTCGCTTATACGCTAGCATACTAAAAGCTAATGTCAGTATGTATCAGTTTAGTTACTGCTGATAAACCCCAACAAATACAACCAAACAAAAACACAATAACACCAAGCGCGAAACGTAACTTTAAAATAAAAAGCCCTGTGGCAACAAGCTAGTCACAACTTCAATTTATACTTGTTAGCCAGCTTTTCAGGTGTTTAAAATCCCTTAGCTTCCAAGAAAGGAGGCATATATTTATAATAATGGGGTTAAAAATGAAAGTGTTAAAAACAGCTGCTGCCATGGCAGTGAGTGTTGCTTTACTTGCTGGTTGCAATGACGAAACTAATAATTACTACCCAGGCGAGCCTACACCTGAAACCACAGATGTTCGTATCGGTGCTTATAACTTATCTTTTGACAGAAGCACTTTCACAGATCTTGTAGCAGAGATGACGCTTACCGTTGCTGCACAAGATGAACTCATGGAGAAATGGTTTGCAGGCACACTTGCTGAAGATGAACTCGTTTTAGCTGAAAAAGTCATTCAAATCCGTAATGTTGCAGCCATTATCCAAACAGAACGTCCAGCAGTTTTATGGATGGGCGAGTTCAACAATGACGGCACAGCAGAAGACCAGCAAGCGATTCAAGGTTTCCGCTTAAACTACCTTTCAGTACCACAAAATGCCAATGGCTCTACAGCAGAAGAGTTCAAAGCGCTTGAGCCTATTCAATTTGGTTACTTTGAAAACTTCGCTACAAACACAGGTCTATTAAGTGGTCACGATTTAAACCGTGATGGCAAAATAGCGCTACCTAATGACGCCTGGGGCTTCGGTTTATACCACGGTCAATATGCATTCAGCTTACTGTCTCAATACCCAATTGATACAGATAATATCCGCACATTCCAAGATTTTAAATGGAAGGATATGCCTGGTGAAACTAACCCAACAATTATTAATTGTGACGATGAAAACAATCCAATTCCGGAAGGAATGGCTTGTGGCGATGAGTGGTACAGTGCTGACGCTTGGGCTGACAAACCTTTGTCATCAAAAAACCACGTTGATGCGCCTATTATTATTCCTACAGCAGATGGCGACAAAGTGATTCACTTATTACTGTCTCATCCAACACCACCTGTTTTTGACACGCTGACGGATAACAATAAATCACTTAACCGCGCTGAGATTAAGTTCTGGGACGATTACACCTCTGGAGATGGTAGTTACATTTATGATGACGAAGGCGAAAAAGGTGGCCTTAAAGATGACGCCTCATTCGTTATCTTAGGTGATCTAAATGCCGATCCAGAAAGCGGTGACGGCTATTTAGATACCATTAAAGACTTAATGTATAGCGATCAAGTTAACCAACTTGCTACTCACGGAATTTACGCACCAAGTAGCTTAGGCGGACCAGAGTGTTTGTCTAACGGCGAATGTAAACCTGAAAACTGGGACACTAAATACCCAGATGCGGTAACCAGTACTTCAGGTTTACGCTTAGACCATGTTATTCCATCAAGTGATTTAAATGTCACTGACTCAGGGGTGTTCTGGCCGGCGACTTTTGAAGAAGGTCGTTTGATGATGAATGACGAACGTGTTGGTACAGGTAAAAGTAAGGGCGGCGGAAAGTGGCTGTCTTCAGACCACCGTTTAGTGTGGATTAACGTAGAGCTTTAATTAGCACTTATATTAGCTCAACTGGTTTAACATGAGTGCTTTAAGCACTTGTGTTAACTACAGATAAAGCCCGCATTTGCGGGCTTTTTGTTTTAACTTTTTGTTTTTAACTATGCGCTCAATAGCAGCTAAAAGTGTTAATCAGGAAATATTACATCTTGTCGGCTTTCAAGCCATAGAGGATATTTAGTCATCACTTTACTGAACATTTTGCTTTGCAGATAAGCATTAAGCCATGCTCTTACATGTGGATATGGCGACTGCAAATACCATTGCCGCTCTACTCGGGCAAATTGCCTGATAAAAGGTAACAATGCGATATCAGCTAAACTCTCACGATCCGCAAACAAAAATTCATGCTCGGATAACAACAGCTCAAGTTGTTGTAGGTAGACTTCACAGGCCAGACGACATTCCACAATATTTGATTCGCTATAGCGTTTGGCGCATTTGTAGTTTTCAAGGCAGGACTTAAATTCACTATCAAAACGATAGATAAGCGCAAGCATCGAATCAAATTTAGAGGCGTCAGTGGCAAACAGTAAATCATCAGGATCGCTTTGGCTTAATGCCCACAACATCACTTCATAACTTTCTTCTATCACCTGCCCTTTTGGGGTCACGATCACCGGCACTGTGGCCTTAGGGGAAGCAGCTAACATTTCAGCGGGTTTGTCACTTAATACAATATCTCTAAGCCAAATAGGCTGATTTGACTTATAAATGGCAATTCTTGCTCGCATGGCAAAGGGGCAATTCCTTAGAGAATAGAGTACAGGTAAATCTATGATTTTATTCATTGTTATATGTTAATCCCAACTACATATATGCACACTGGCTAATTAATTATCTACTTTAACCATATTCATTAGTAAAATATACGGGTAACATCCCTGCATTAAAATTAACGGAGCAAGTCTAAAACATGAAACCTAAGATTGAATTATTAGCCCCTGGCGGTGATGTCGAGGCGATTAAAGCCGCAATTATTGCTGGTGCAGATGCTGTTTATTGCGGCTTAGATACCTTTAACGCTCGTAATCGCGCTGCTAATATTTCTTTTGACCAATTGGTTGGGATCATTCGACTTGCCCATCAGTACGACTGCGAAATCTTCTTAACCTTGAATATCGTTATTCTTGAGCAAGAATTTAAAACCTTAATGAAGTTACTTAATAAGTTGGTAAATACCACCTTAGACGGCGTTATTGTGCAAGATTTGGGCTTACTGTATGTACTGAGAAAACATTTTCCGACTTTAGCTATTCACGCTTCAACCCAGTTAACCACCCACAATGCAGGCCAAATCCCGTTTTTAAAGCATTTAGGCGCAGAGCGGGTGAACTTATCTCGTGAATTAAACCTACGTGAAATCACTACCCTTGCAGAAGTTGGCCGCGAGCATGACATGCTCCTTGAAGTGTTTGTCCATGGCTCATTATGTGTGGCGTTTTCAGGTTTATGTTACTCAACCTCAGCCAGCGCGGGTAACTCAGGTAACCGAGGCCGCTGTAGCCAAGCTTGTCGTGAAGAGTATGAAACCACTGAATCAGGTAATAATTTTCCGCTAAACATTAAAGATAACTCCGCCTTTTTTGACCTACCGGCGTTAATTGAAGCTGGAGTGTATTCATTTAAAGTTGAAGGCCGTATTAAAGGTGCCAGTTACGTACATACTGTGATTGATAGTTTCCGTAAGCAAATTGATGGCTATGTTGAAACAGGTGAATTGACCCAAGATGGCGAGCGCTTATATAAAGTATTTAACCGCGACTTTACCAACGCCTTTTTACGCGGCGATTTAAACCAATCAATGTTTATTGATAACCCACGGGATAACTCTAAAAATCATTTGGTTGACCAATTAAAAGCAGAAAAAGGTGAGTCGATTTCAGTGGTGCAAATCCACGATGCCCAGCAGCAATTGCAAATCGATAAGCAGCAAATTAATGCCTCTGTGGATGATAAAATTGCCCACTTAAGTATTGAGAAAATCAAGCTATCATTGGCCTTTGCCAGTGAACAAGGTCAGCCCTTAAGCCTGACTGTTACCACTGAACAAATGAGCAGTAAACTGGCCTCGGCAGAGCAGCAAACCTTAGTGCTGCATTCAAGCAGTAGTATGCTGCCAAGCGAAAAACTCAGTGTTGACCAAGAAGCCATTGAAAAGCGTTTTAAAAATATCAATAACGCCAATTATGAATTAATCAGCTTAGATTGCAGTGCTTTAGCAGATGGCTTAAGTATTCCATATCGCGAGATCACCACCCTTAAAAATCAGCTGTTAGCTTATTTAAACGATGGCATTGAAGTGATCCCAACGGTTGAGTTACCAAAACTTGAACGCCACCCTAAAGTGGCAGTAAAAGCTGACGCTGAAACAGCCCAGCCACAGTTATCTATTTTGATTTGTGATGAAGCGGATGTGGCACTAGCCCAAGCAACCGATGCTGATATTTATTTCAAACTGCCAGATGCCTATAAACGTGGCTGCACTAAATATGTGGAATTCTTCAAGCAAAACCCACGCTTAATTCCATGGTTCCCGCCAGTATTGATTGGTAAAGATTACGATGCAGCGCTTAATATTTTACAACAAGTAAAACCTGAGCTTATCGTAACTAACAATACAGGTATTGCTTATCACGCCCAAAAGCTAGGTGTTAAATGGATTGCTGGACCATTTTTAAATACCACCAACTCATACGCTTTATTAGCCTTAAAAGAAGGCTTTGATTGTAGCGGTGCGTTTATTTCAAATGAAATTAACCGCCAACAAATGAAGCAATTAGCCCGACCTAAAGACTTTAAAATGCTTTACAGCATTTATCATCCAATTTTGTTAATGGCCAGCAGACAATGCTTCTTCCAACAAAGTGTTGGCTGTGAAAAACCACGAATTGATAATGGTTGTATGTTGTCATGTGATAAATCCACCAGCATTAAAAACTTAAAAGGTGACTCTTTTGCCATTGATAAGCAAAAAGCAGGTTACCCAAGTATTTATAATCAAGACCAATTCTTGAACATGGATATCGTTGACGATTTAGCTGATTTATTTGACGGCTTCATGATTGATTTAACCAACATTGGGGCAGGCGATAGAGTCTCACCAGACAAGCTGGCATTGATAAAACAGTTTGAGCAATTGCTACAAGGCAACCAAAACGTTAAATCAGAGCTTGCCACTATGGTGCCAGAGTCAACGGTTGATCAGTACATCAACGGTTTGTAATACTAGCCCGCTGATTTATTGATAACACAGTAACAAAGCCCTGATGTAGCTCGCGACATCAGGGCTTTTTTGTCTTCTCAATATGATTTATTGGGATAGGTAAGGTATTTAAAATCAGCAACTAATGCTAAAAGCATCCTAATATCACCCAGCCAAATGTAACAATTTGAATCGCGCGTTGAATGTTATCAAAATATTTAAACGCTTGTTTTAATAGCTGCTTTTAATACACCTTAAATCCCTTCTCGATTTTAGCGTCGTAACTTACGGAATTTACACTGTTATTATTTGTTGCTTAAATTGCATTTACCTTAAAGTGAGGTCAGAATCACACCACCCAAGTTTACTTGATCTTAGTCACAAAATAATAAGAAAAAATATGACAGCACGTATAACAAGTAATAAAGAATATCTGTTCTCACCTGATAAAGCATTAATTTCCAGCACTGATCCACAAGGGGTTATTACCCACTGTAACCAAGCATTCATCGACACCAGTGGCTATAGCCGAGAAGAGCTAATTGGTCAGCCGCATAACCTTGTTCGCCACCCAGATATGCCCAAAGCGGTATTTGAAACTATGTGGCAGACATTAAAGTCTGGCAAGGTATGGATGGGGCTGGTAAAAAATCGCCGCAAAAATGGAGACTATTACTGGGTGAGTGCTTTTGTCACTCCAGTTTATGATGGTAATAAACTGGTGGGCTATGAGTCGGTACGTGTGCAAGCTGAACCCGATGAAAAACTACGTGCGAGCAGTGCTTATGCGCGCATCAATGCTGGCAAGTCAGCATCATCGCTGCGCAGTCGCCTAAAATTGGGCTTCACTAAAGCATTACCAATTATTCTGCCCTCACTAATACTCACCTTAATGCTTGCTTGGCAAGGTAACAGCGTCGCGGCTACAGCCAGCTTAATCGCTGGACTAGTAAGCCTTGGCTGGAGTTTGCAGCAACAAGCTAGTCAGTGGAATAAACTACTATTAATTAGCCCTAAATCATTTGCCAATGAAACTGTTGCCCAAACCTACTTTGATGATACTGGCACCAGCGCCCAAGCTAAAATGGCTTTCATTAGTGAAATAGCCCGCTGCCGCACAGCATTAACTCGTATCGATGAGTCAGTTAGTGGCTTAGACAAAATTTCCAATATCAGTAAAACTCAAGTGTCAGTGACTCAAGCAGCGGTAGAGCATCAAGGCTTAGCGACTCAACAAATTGCCTCAGCGATCACCCAGATGTCCCAAGCTATTCAAGAAGTCGCCCAAAAAATTGAAGAAAACTCTCACAGTGCAGAAAATGCCATTAGCTTTGTTGATTCTGGCGCAGCGCTGGCCGATGAGTCCCTAAGCTCAATCCACCAGCTAAGTCATGCGGTTGACAGCATTGCTATTACGATTAAAGAGTTAGCCACCTCAACTGAAGAAATCGGTCAAGCGGCCAATTTAATTTCCTCCATTGCTGAACAAACTAACTTACTGGCTCTCAATGCTGCCATTGAAGCGGCTCGGGCTGGAGAGCAAGGCCGTGGCTTCAGTGTTGTCGCCGATGAAGTGCGCGCCCTTGCCTTAAAAACCCGTGAATCAACCGACCAAATCCACAGTGTCATTAAGCAGTTGTCGGCTCGTACTAATGCCGCTGTTGATATGTCACACCAAGGTGAAATTGCCACTAAAAATGGCCTTGAAGTAGTTGAGAAAACTCGCTCATCACTGGAAAGAATAAAAGGTGCGGTGACGAATATTACCGATATGACCTTTCAAATGTCCTCAGCAGTTGAAGAGCAAAGCGCTGTTGCAGAGCACATCAACCAGCAAATTATTGAAATTGCTGATGGGGCAACAGATACGGGCTCTGCGGCCAATAAGTCACTCAATGCCAGTGAGGAGTTAGAAAAAACCATCAAGGTATTTCACTCTCTTATTCGCCGTTTTAAATTATAAGCCGCTATAGGGAAAACTGATCTCAGTGCGCTGTATTGGGCGCACTGAAGTCATGATAACCCTCTTGGCAAGCTTGTGTAATGAGCCTGCTTCAATCTGCCTGTTTCAATATCAAGCGATGCAATACAGGCTGTTCCCAAAACAAGCCAGCCTCAATAAAGCCCTTCTCTGTGTTCTTATCCCAAAGCTAGGCAAGAGCTAGCACTATTTATAGCGAAAAGTTATAATTGGCCACTTAATTACCCTTTAAACCCTAGGAGCTATTTTTGGCACACACTTACATCCCGCTAGATGTGTATAAGCGCAAGTGGATTTTTAACCATAAAGATTTGCCTGTTGCTGATGAAGACAAAGCATTAATCAAACCGTTAACGGACAAAAGTGCCATGATGGTTTGGAATCAATGGATAAGTAATAAGTGTAATCGTGCTGAATTATTTTCTAAGGGTGACTGGGCAGCTAAGCAAGATGCTTGGAAGCAAACCGAGCACTGGCAAGCGGCATGGGACTCTGAAGATAATACCCTGCCAGAACCGATTGCTGAGTTTATTGACTGGAGTGACGATACCCAAGTATTTTTCTGTTATGAAAAATACCAAATCATCGAAACCACCTGGGCAGTGTTTGCTCAAAACTGGAAAGCCTTTTTGTTTTTCGATGATGGTCCAATTTTGATCGCCCCGAAAAAGAAACAAGCCATTATGTTCGAGCAAAATGGCCAATATAAGCTAGGAACGCGTTCGTAGTCTTGTTGTGCAAAATCAGCATACAGCCCGTATAAATCACACTTTATAAAATGAGTTGCCCATGAAACGACTTTCAATAATTGCCCTCACCGCTGCGTTAGTGTTACCACAAATGGCTGAAGCTAAAACCGTTTCAGGTGTTGAGCTGGCGGATAATATGACGATTGCAGAGCAACAGCTTGCCCTTAATGGCGCAGGGGTGCGCAGCAAGTTCTTTATGGACTTATATGTTGGCAGCTTGTACTTAGCAACACCTGCAACCAATGTAGATGCGGTTATCGCCCAGCCGATATCAGTGATTAGGCTCAATATCACTTCTGGAATGATCACCGCAGATAAAATGACTGATGCCATTGTCGAAGGTTTTGATGCCGCCACCAATGGCGATAGCGCATCCATTCAAAGCAGTATTGATGCGTTTATGGGACTATTTAACGAAGAAGTCAGCAAAGGCGATCAATTTACCTTTGTCACCCATAAAGACGCTGGGGTAACCAGCTTTAAAAATGGTCAAGAACAAGCCACAATTGCCAATGAAGCGTTTAGACAAGCGTTAATCAAGATTTGGCTAGGCGATGAGCCTGCTCAAAAAAGCTTACGCAAAAACATGTTGGCAAAATAAACGCTGTTAATAGCGCTTAACCCACAGCCACAAAAAAGCGACCTGATGGTCGCTTTTATAGCTAGTTTTATGTAACACCTTTGCTAAAAGGCTAGTTAATAAAGCTTAAAACTTAATATCAATGGCTAAACCTGCTGCCGCTTGATTTTCAATATCATCAGACACCTTAGGTTGACTTAGCTCCATTTCACCAGCAAAGAAGTAACCACCATAGGCATTAATCGATACTTTCTTGCTGATATTCCAGCCCGCACGAATAAAACTAACCCACTCTTCTACTTCAATAGTTTGCTCAGCATCAGTCACTAGAAAGCGCTCGGTACGTCTTGAAGCCCCTAAACCAAAATTCCATTTGTCATCAAGTTTATAAGATAGCTCCAAACCTGCTGGGCCACTAAAGCCTGCTTGGAATGGATTACTTAACGACAGTTTATCGGTTATGTTCCATTTTACCGCTAGGTAAGGAATGGTTTTTACTTCAGAGATATCATTTAAGTACGCCACCCCAACCCCAAGCATGTTACCTGACTTAAAGCGGTACATACCTGAAGCCACAACCCCATAACTTTGCGCATCTGAAGACGATGCCGTATTAGCATAGGAATATTGTAATTTCGGTGCGAATAAAAACATCCACTGGGCATTAGGGCGATAACTTAAAAATAAACCGGCACTGTATTTATTGATGGAACTCCAAGGGGTAACGTTACCTTGCAGTAGGCCTGCGCCAACATTTTTAAAGCCATAATCGAGGTTGTCATAACCTACATTGGCGCCGATAGACCACTCTTTGCCAATAGGCATCGATGCCGACAGCTTCATGCGCCATACATCACGTTGCAGTTCGGTATCTGAGCTGCCGACTTGAGCCGCTTCAGTTGAAGTGCGCGATACATGAAACTTAAACGGTGAGTAATCGTAGGCAGAAGCGGTTGCGCTAAACGCTAAGCTAGACACTGCTGCTAGCTTGGCAACATAGGGAATAGAAAGCCTTTTTGAATAACGCTTTTTAACTTCAAAGGCAGTTTGCTCTGGCACGAGGGACAAACTTGAAATCGTTTTCATTAATCGCTTCCTTTCTCATTATTATATCGATCGAAATTATCAGGTATAAATCATAACGTCTATACTGGAACGCTTTTAAATTGGATCACTATTTCAATATTTTATGACACTTTTCAGCGCTGAAAACCATGTTATCTAAGCCAGTTTGCGATAACCCAGCTTACCGCTGCTACACTCGATGGGCTTTTAAAAACATCTCCGTGGTATCTTCAATATATTGCGCCCGTTTAGGCATTAAGTCTGTGGCATCTAGGCGCAGCTCTAAACGCAGCTTCAGCTCACCAAAAAGCATTAAACTTAAGCGAACGGCGGAGTCATGGGGCTGGGGGAAATAATACTCACCGTGCTGATTCACCGCGGTAAAGTAATCCGCCAGCAAGGCTAAAATATGCTTAGGGCCGGCATCAAAATACAGCTTTGATAGCTCTGGATGGGTATCAGCATGAGCAAGACAAGTTTTGAAAACTGCTAATACTTCTTCACTCACAACCAAATCACTAAACTGTTTCGCAAAGGTAACTATTGTTTGCTCAGCATTGAGTGAGTCATTTAATAAGTTGCCGGTCAGTTGATGCACCACACACTTAGATTCTATCGCCGCGACAAATAACTCATCTTTAGAACCAAAGTGTGAATACACCGTTTGCTTAGAGACTTCAGCTTTTTTCGCGACCAAATCCATACTGGTATTAGGAAAACCTTGCACGCAAAAAAGCTCAATGGCTGCATCTAAAATCCGCATTCGTTTTTGTTCGCTACGAGTTTTCACCGCACCATGATTGCACGGTGCTGAGTTTGCCTCATTTATCATAATCACATCTTCTTGTATTTATGTTTGTTTTCGCTACAAGCGCAACCACGCCTTAACAATAAATAACATTTAATCACAAATTAGACTGGACAGTCTAGTTTTATAGAAATAAACTAAAACCCAAATAGACTAGACAGTCTAGTTCATTATTAGCCCAGCATCACATGATGTATTCAATTGGTCAATGCTATTAAGCCTTGGTTTTATTGAAATTAAGGAAGTTGCAATAGGAATGTTCACCATGAATAAGGTCACCGTACAGCGTCGCGTCAATAAGCTTGGCATTATCATCAGTTTAATTTTGTTAACGGCCTGTAATGAGGCCGCAATATCCAATACGGCAACAGTGACTATTCCTAATGTGATGACCCAGCCACTTAATGCCAGTAGCAGCTACCTTCAGCAGCAGCGATACACGGGTATTGTGCGCTCAAGCGATACCACCGCCATAGGCTTTGAACTGGCGGGCAAATTAAGCGACATTGTTGTTGATAGTGGCGATAGCGTCATTAAAGGGCAACAACTGGCCAAGCTTAATACCCAATTACTTCAGGCTGAGCAGCAACAATTAGCGGCGTCACTACTGCAAACCCAAGCCGATTTAGATTTAGCGCAAAGTAATTTTAATCGCTCCGTTAAGCTGAAGAAAAAGCAGTATGTATCCCAGCAGCAGTTTGATGAAAGCCAGCAGCAAGTCGCCAGCCTGCAAGCCAATCAAAAACGCCTACAAGCCTCGCTTCATGCCACCGAATTAAAGCTAGCAAAATCCACATTAGTGGCGCCTTTTGATGGCAACATCAGTAAGCGTCACCATAATATCGGCGAAGTTATCGCCTTGGGTAGTCCGGTGTTTACCTTAATTGGTAACAACCAGCAGCAGGCTTATATTGGGGTGCCAAACACGGTCGCGATGACCATGCAAACCAATCAAAGCGTCAACATCACTGTTGGCAATCAAACCTACACTGGCACCATTGCCGGGATCAGCGCAGAAATCGATGCGGTCACTCGCACTGTGCAGCTGCGGGTAGACTTACCCAATAACAGCCGCATGATCAATGGTGAAATCGCTTATCTTGAATACCAACAACAGGTCAATAGCGCCGGTTACTGGGTGCCCATTTCCGCACTCACTGATGGTATGCGAGGCTTATGGAATGTGTTTGTGGTCACCAAAAATGCTGACGGACAAGCCCAACTAGAGCGCCGCGACGTTGATATTATTTACACCAACCAGCAACAAGCCTTTATTAATGGCGCGATTGATAAAAATGATGTCATAGTCACTCAGGGCTTACATAAATTGGTGGTTGGCCAAATTGTTAGCCCAAGCTCACAAGCTGTTGCGAGGTCATTATGATTAAGGCCTTTGTTGAAAATGGCAGGCTAGCAAGTTTAATGATTGCCCTGCTATTGGTGGCGGGGTTAGGCGCCATTAGCAGTTTACCCCGCACTGAAGACCCTAACATTACCAACCGCTTTGCTTCGGTGGTGACTCATTACCCCGGCGCATCGGCTGAGCGAGTGGAAGCTTTGGTCACTGAAGTGTTAGAAAATCAACTGCGCCGCTTAGAAGAATTAAAGCTAGTGCAATCTACCTCGCGCCCGGGCATTTCCGTTATCCAGTTAGAGCTTAAAGACACGGTAACTGACACAGCTCCGGTTTGGTCTCGAGCCCGTGATTTAGTCGCCGACAGTAAATCTACACTGCCGCTACCGGCGCAAAACAGCATTTTGGATGACCAAACAGGTTACGCCAACACCGCGATTTTAGGCTTAGTGTGGCAAAACGACAGCCCAATTCGAACTGACGTACTCAAGCGTTATGCTAAAGAGCTGCAAAGCAAGTTACGGGTACTTAATGGCACTGACTTCGTCAACTTGTCTGGCACCCCAGATGAAGAAATTCTGGTTGAGCTTGATGGCAATAAAATCAGTCAACTTAAATTAACTCCCGCTGCTATTGCCGCTATTTTGTCTAATGCTGACAGTAAAATATCAGCTGGTGAAATCCATAACGCTACCTTTAAAGCGCTGATAGAAGTATCAGGCGAGCTTGATTCAATCACTCGCGTGGGCCAAGTGCCGTTAAAAATTGATACTAATGGTCAGATCATTCGCCTAGGTGATGTCGCCAATATTAGCCGTCAACCTAAAACACCTGCCACCAGCATTGCGCTGATTAATGGCGCTGAAGGGGTATTGGTGTCGGCCCGAATGCTTGACGATAACCGAGTTGATCAATGGCAAGCGCAAGTAAGCCAAGTGGTCGATGACTTTAGCGCTAACTTACCGGCTAACATTCAAGTGCAATGGCTGTTTGATCAACAAGGCTATACCAGTGTGCGCCTAGGGGATTTAGTCATTAATTTAATCCAAGGCTTTGTGATTATTTTACTGGTACTGATGCTCACCCTTGGGCTAAGAAATGCGCTGATTGTGGCATTATCACTGCCGCTAACGGCCTTGTTTACCCTCGCCTGTATGAAGTACACCGGACTGCCCATCCACCAAATGTCAGTCACTGGTTTAGTGGTGGCACTGGGGATTATGGTGGATAACGCCATTGTAATTGTTGATGCTATTGCCCAGCGCCGCAAACAAGGCTTAAGTAAACTTGAAGCCGTGAGTAAAACCTTGCACCACTTATGGCTGCCGCTTGCGGGCTCAACCATTACCACCATGTTGGCCTTTGCTCCGATAGTTTTAATGCCCGGCGCAGCAGGTGAGTTTGTTGGTGGTATCGCCATTTCAGTGATGTTTGCTCTACTGGGCTCATACTTAATTTCACACACCATCATTGCTGGTTTGGCGGGGCGTTTTAGCCAAGATAATGCGTCTATGGCGTGGTATCAAAAAGGCATGGCCTTCCCGCGTCTTAGTCATGCTTTTCAAACCAGTTTACGCATTGGCTTAAAAAGACCGGTGATCACCGCTGTGCTGATTGGTATTTTGCCGGTTGTCGGTTTTGTTGCTTCAACTAAAATGACCGAGCAGTTTTTCCCGCCATCGGATCGGGATATGTTTCAAATTGAAGTGTATTTAGCGCCATATGTGAGCTTAGCCAATACCCGTCAGCAAGTTGAACAAATTGATCAGCGTTTACGGGCGCTTGAAGATGTTGAAATGAGCACTTGGGTCATTGGCGGCAATACGCCATCGTTTTATTACAACCTGACCCAGCGCCAACAAGGGGCGGCTAACTACGCCCAAGCCATGGTCAAAGTGACCGACTTTGATGCGGCGAATCGACTGATTTTATCGCTACAAGCTGAGTTTGATGATGCTTTTCCCCAAGCGCAAATTTTAGTGAGAAAACTAGAACAGGGCCCACCATTTAACGCCCCAGTTGAATTACGCATTTACGGGCCATCATTAGATGTATTAACTCAGCTAGGAGAACAGGCCCGCGGCTTGTTTATGCAAACCAAAGATGTGATCCATACCCGCGCCACCTTAAGTGCAGGCTCACCAAAGGTGTGGATGCAAATCAATGAAGATGCCAGCTTAATGAGCGGCTTAAGCTTAACTGATATCGCCAAACAAATTGAAATGTCTACCACAGGTATCATAGGCGGCAGTATTTTAGAGCAAACTGAATCGCTACCAGTAAGAGTAAGGTTAGCAGATAGCTCAAGAGAGCAAGCCACTCGTTTATCTGAGCTTAATTTACTGTCTAATAATGGCAATATTATTCCGCTGTCAGCCATTTCCCACAATGAAATCAATGTCAGTCGCGGCGGGATCCCAAGGCGCAATGGCGAGCGGGTTAACACCATTGAAACCTACATTGTCAGTGGCGTACTGCCCGGAAAAGTACTCAATGATGTTAAAGATAAACTCGCCCAAATTGAGTTGCCAGCGGGTTACCATATCGAGATCGGCGGTGAAAGCGCCAAACGCAATGAAGCGGTGGGCAATTTACTGTCAAACATCGTAGTGGTGGTGACCTTATTACTGGCAACAGTGGTGCTGTCTTTTAACTCATTTAGATTAACTGCGATTATCTTATTAAGCGCATTTCAATCAGCTGGGCTTGGTCTGCTGGCAGTGTATGTGTTTGGGTTTCCGTTTGGCTTTACCGTGATTATCGGCTTATTAGGCCTAATGGGGCTGGCCATTAATGCCGCTATCGTTATTTTGGCAGAACTTGAAGACATGCCAGAGGCAAGACTTGGCAACCTTGAAACCATCATCAACATTGTTAGCGGCTGCGGCAGACATATTGGCTCAACCACTATCACCACCATTGGCGGCTTCTTACCACTGATTATTGCAGGCGGCGGTTTCTGGCCTCCCTTTGCAATAGCGATTGCTGGCGGCACCTTACTCACCACCTTGCTATCATTAATTTGGGTACCGACTATGTATCTATTATTAATGAAGAAAAAAGCCTTGCAGCAACCAAGCCTTGAGCCAATAAGCGTCTAATATAAAGGCGGTTATACCTATAACAAAACGGCGCTATTAAGCGCCGTTTTTTATGTTTAATTGTTCTAGGATTTCGGTTCACAATGTAATTTTAAAATGACTTGGGCTTGCTGCCATGACATAGTTTTGGGTGGCAAATTGTTTCATTCGCATTGATGAGTTTTGCGGCACCCCAATGCGCACCAGTAAATCAATGGCCTCTTGGGCGGGGTCCATAAAACTGTCGGTTTGATGTATTTCCAGATTCAAGAGTGGATACAGCTCTAACAGCTCGGATAAAAAAGGAGAAATATGTAACCGAGCAAAAGCCACTGGCGCGCTAATTTTAACAGTGCCACGGGGGCTATCAGCTTTTTGCTCTATCCGCTGAGATACTAAATCATACTGACGAATAATCTCAGCACTGTGCTTAGCAAAAGCAATACCTTCTTCAGTTAATGAAATAGCCCGCGTATGACGGTGCAGTAACTTAGTACCGACCTTCTCTTCTAATTGATTCATTTTGCGTGACACTGAAGACGGCGTCATATCTAGCCTGCGAGCAACTTCAGAAAAATTGCCAAACTGGTGCGTCATTAAAAACAGTTTTATGTCGAGCAAAGAGACATCGTAGTTCATAGCAAGATCCCAAGTTGATGCCTTAAGAGCATAAGCGATAAACACAAAATCGCACACATGAACCAAGGCAAGTGACTTTTGACACTTAAACAACAGTCATCTTGTTAAAACCAAACAGAAATGATCATAGAGTAAAATCATCAGGTATTTGGCAAAGCGACTATAAAACCAATTACTTAATTAGCAATGCCCTAACCCTCATCGATTAATTATTGCATTTATGAGAAAGTAACCCCGCACATTTGCTTTTTTACCTCTACTTTTTGCAAATTTAAAACAGTACATTAATCCTCCTAAATGTAACAGCGCTATTTTTATGACCTTAATTAGCGCTGTGACCTATCAGTTACTCTTATTCTTAACAGAGAATATGCTATGAAAATTGCACTGTTTATACCTTGTCTCGTCAATCAAATGCTGCCAGAAGTCGCCGTTGCTACGCTTGAATTATTAGAAAAGCTTGGCCATGAAGTGATATTGCCTTCAGGTCAAACTTGCTGCGGCCAACCGATGACCAACTCAGGCTGCTTTAACGAAGCAAGAAACACCACCATGAAGCTACTTAACGCTTTTAAAAATGTTGAGTGTGATGCCATTGTTTGCCCTGCTGCATCTTGCTTAGTGGCTGCCAAAGAAAATTTCCATGAGTTTGACAATAGCCCAGAAGCCCAAAAGGTTATCAGCAAGCTGTATGAACTGACCGAATTTTTACATGACATTGCCCCAATTAAGCAATTTTCGAAACCTCTGAATACCAAGGTTAGCCTACAAATGAGCTGTCACGGGATCAGAATGCTGAGTCTTGCCACTCCAAGCGAAAGCATGGGCAGGCAATTTAATAAAGTCGAAGCAGTGCTGCAAAATATTGACGGCTTAACCATTGTCTATCCCGATCGCCGTGATGAGTGCTGCGGCTTTGGCGGCACCTTTGCCGTAGACGAAGGCGCAGTATCGGCAAAAATGGGTAAAGATAAAGCCCAAGCCCACGCAGCCACCCAAGCTGAATTTGTTGTGGGGTTTGACCCATCATGTTTAATGCACCTTGATGGCATGATCCGCCGCCAACAATTACCGATCCAAACTCGCCATATCGCGCAAATCATTAACTCAGTTCTATAGGAGGCTTTGCTATGTCAAACAATCATTCATCTGAAGCGACTCACGCTAGAAAGGCCGACATTTTTTGCCGCGATGAGTCTCGCGTCGATTGGCATTCAAAAGCCTTATGGTTACTCAGAGAAAAGCGCGATCGCGCTGCAAAGCAAATTCCTGAGTGGGAAAAATTACGCCAATTAGGTTCTGAAATTAAACTGCATACCTTAAGTAACCTTGGCCAATATCTTGAGCAATTTGAAGCTAAATGCCTTGAAAATGGCGTGCAGGTTCATTGGGCTAAAGATGCCGCTGAGCATAATGAAATTGCCCATCGTATTTTGGCAAAGCACAATGTCAAAAAGCTGGTCAAATCAAAGTCAATGCTCACTGAAGAGTGTCATTTAAACCCGTACCTTGAAGAGCGCGGCATTGAAGTTATTGATACCGATTTAGGTGAGCGCATTATTCAGCTTGCCGGTATGCCGCCATCACATATTGTGGTGCCTGCTATTCACATGAAAAAAGAAGAAGTGGGTGAACTATTTCACCACAAGCTTGGCACCACTGCTGGTGAGTCTGATCCCACTTACCTGACCCGCGCAGCTCGCGCCCATTTAAGAGCGCAATTTTTATCTGCTGATGCGGCAATGACAGGGGTCAACATGGCCATTGCCGATCAAGGTGGCGTCATGGTGTGCACCAATGAAGGCAATGCTGATATGGGGGCAAACTTACCTGCGCTGCAATTGCATTCTATGGGCATTGATAAAGTCGTGCCCAATTTAGACAGTGCTGGGGTACTATTAAGAACCTTAGCTAGAAATGCCATTGGCCAACCTATTACCTCTTATTCGTCTTTCTACAACGCGCCAAAGCCAGATGGTGAGATGCACATTATTATTGTTGATAATGGCCGCAGCGCAATGATGCAAGACAGTATTTTAGCCGAGTCACTGAAGTGTATTCGTTGTGGTGGCTGTTTAAATACCTGCCCTGTGTATCGCCGCTCTGGTGGTTATAGCTATAACTACACCATCCCTGGCCCTATTGGGATTGCAGTAGGCGCGCAGCACGACAAAACGGACTCTATGCCTTGGGGATGTACTCTCTGTGGCAGTTGTAGCTTTGTCTGCCCAACACAAGTGCCGCTGGATAAAATTATTGCCCGCCACCGCCGCATTAAAGCCGAACAAAACCGCTTACCTTATGGCAAAAAGCATTACATGCCATTAGTCGGTAAATTTATCAGTAGTACCACAGCGATGAACTGCTCAATGAGCGCGGCAAGAACATCATTACGTATTTTACCCCATAGCTTATTAAAGCCATTTTCTGGCGCTTGGGGTAAATACCGCGAATTACCACAGGCACCAAAGTCGAGCTTTGAAGCTTGGTTTAAACGTAATAGAGGCCAATAATATGTCCAGTAAAAATACCATTTTGGCAGCATTGCAAAAATCTGCCGTGGCAACAGCCACTATGCCAGTTATCGATATCCCATTACGAGATATGGACTTAGTCAGTGCATTTAACACTAACCTCAGCGCCGTTGCCGGTAAACTGATTCAACAAGGTGGTATTGCTGCCTTAAACAGCTATACCCATGAGCTGATCAGCCAAGGTAAACAAGTGTTATCAATGGTTGATGGCGTCAGCGGCAACCGTCAGCAGCCTGACACTGCCCATGCGATGCAAGACATTGACTTTACCGTACTGAAAGGCGAGATAGCAGTAGCTGAAAATGGCGCAATTTGGGTATCGTTACCCCAAAGCCATCGAGTGACGCCGTTTATCTGTGAAAACCTGATTATCACCATTGCTGCCGATGACATAGTACAAGACATGCATCAAGCGATGAAGTTAATTAATAGTGCTGTACCGTCATTTGGGGTGTTTATTGCAGGCCCTTCAAAGACAGCCGATATTGAGCAAGCCTTAGTCGTCGGTGCCCATGGGGCTTGTAGTTTAGATGTTTACTTAGTTTAAGTATCTATCGACAAACTACACCCTGTTTTTGGCTAGCAACAGTTCAGTTGCTAGCCAAATATAGAGGCTGACTTTGACAACATAAAATCTAAAAACAATTGTACTTTTAGTGGCTGATGACTGCGCTGATGGTATAACAGCGAAATACGCCGGGTCTCACCCTGCCACTGAGGTAGCACTGGCACTAACGCCCCAGATGCCACTTCTTGCTCAACAAACTTAGTGGGACCATACATGATCCCCGCTCCTGCTACAGTTGCTTTCACCGCGCCGTGAATATCCGATAAGGTCAGTTTTGCCGGGCCCTCATAGTAAAACTCCCCCAACTGTTTATGAATTAAAACCCAATTAAACAGCGGCCACATTTTTACTAAATTATGCTCAACTAGCTGCTTAGGATGGCTCACTGCTGCCGCTTTGTCTAAATAACTAGGCGCGGCAAACAAACCATAATGCAGCACCCCAAATAACTTAGACACCCAAGATGAATCTGGCTGCGCTCCGCCTACAATGGCGACATCAACACCTTCATCAATTAAATCAATGGTCTGGTTATTTTGGCTAATGTGCAATTGAATATCAGGATACGCGATAGAAAACTCGGTTATCGCTTCCATCAGCAACATCGAGGTAATAGAAATTGGCGTAGCTAAACGCAGGGTACCTTCGGGCTTCGCTTTCGATGGATGGTTTAGCACATCAAGTTGCGCTATCACCCCTTGATAGCGTTCAAACAATGCCCCGCCTTCTTCTGTTAAGCGAATTCGCCGAGTACTACGCATAATCAGCTGCGTATTAAGGTGGGCTTCAAGCTTCGAAATTTTGCGGCTTACGGTAGCCACAGGCATTTGCAGCTCTTTGGCCACTTGAGTAAAACTACCCGCATTGACTAAATGCACAAACAAATGGATTAGCGCAATCTCGGCACCGGCATTATTGGACATATCAACTCTCTGGTAGCGAAATAACTATTGTAATAAAAAGTCCCTCTGTCACCTAGTGGGTTATGGGCCTTATTGGGGAAATAATGAGAATCAGCAGCCTACTAATTTAGAACAAGGAAAAAACAATAAAAAAACCTGCGCTTGTCTATTCAAAGGGATGCCACACTGCTGTTTCGGGCCATATATAATCTATTAGAAAACGCCACTAAATACGCAGGCGTTAATGCCGCCATTAACGTTGAGCTAACCGCCAACGGTTTTATCATTAGTGATAACGGCCCAGGTATTTCTGATAGCGAGAAAGACAAGGTGTTTCAGCCAAACAGGGAATGCAAACCAGTGAGCAGTTAAGTCAAATCACAGCCAGTATTGGTGAACTTGCCACTTTCTCTAGCAGTATCGCTAGCGCCACAGAGCAGCAAAGCGCCGTTGCTGATGAAATCACCCGCAACTTGCATCAGATGTCGTCCCTTGCCAATGAAGGGCAAGAGCGCGCCGGAGAAACCGTTGAAGTCGCTGACGGGCTAACAGCGCTAGCAGGAGAGCTAAAAACCAAGATTAA
Source organism: Shewanella sp. 10N.286.52.B9 (assembly GCF_002873635.1). NCBI lineage: Bacteria > Pseudomonadati > Pseudomonadota > Gammaproteobacteria > Alteromonadales > Shewanellaceae > Shewanella > Shewanella sp. 10N.286.52.B9. The sequence goes on along the minus strand of NZ_MCTY01000200.1, from coordinate 10,356 downwards.
CTTCTTTAAAATTTAATCATTTGTTTGTAATAAAAGATTGTTAACTCAGGTCGTTATATGGGGCATGAACGGTAAAGTTCATGCCCCTTTATTTGATAATGAGGTTACGATTAACTACCACTTTAATGACAGAACAGGTACAGAATGAAAAAACGCACCGTTATAGCACTGCTTTCAACCCATGCACTCGTACTCGCCATTGGCTTTGGCGCGGGTATTTATACCTTACCTATTCTTACTGCACCAGATGCACCCAGTCGCGAGCAAGTGCAGTCAATTGACTCAGTGCAACGCTTTACAGGTCAATTCAGCCGTAACCTCAAAGATAGCGACGCATTGCATTGGGGCGAAGGCAAAGTGACCCTAGGCGATGAATTTATTGCACTGAATGGCAAGCTGTCACCAGGTCCTGACTTTAAAGTGTATTTGGCCAAAGAGTTTGTAGAAACAGAAGCGGATTTTAACCGTTTAAAATCAACGATGGTGCAAGTGGCCGACATCAAAACCTTCGACAATTTCTTAGTGCCAACACCAAAAGAGGTGGATATCGCAACTTACAACACCATCATTATTTGGTGTGAAAGCTTTGGTCAGTTTATTACCGCAGCCCAGTACCAGTCTATTTAAGCGCTTTAAAAACGATAACTCATTCAACCTTTGTAAGCTTGCTTCCCTTATTTCACCCATCAGCTAATTTTAAACAATAAAAAACCCTGCACTAGGCAGGGTTTGATATTTTACAACTTAAAACACTTACTTATTTTTAGCTTCAGACTCGCTAATACGGTCTAAGTTTTCAGTGTTTTCAAGCCAAAGCGCATTAATGATACCAAAAGCACAGGCCAGTAATACACCTAAAATCCAAGCGAAATACCACATAATGGCTCCTTAATTAATAAAGTGATGCTTTGTTCTTTTCAATGAAGTCGCGGTTTAAGCGACCAAACATCTTGTAGTAAGTCCAAATGGTGTAACTTAATACTGTCGGTACGAAAATAATCGCCGCCCAAGTCATCACATTAAGGGTCATTTCACTTGCGGTTGCATCCCACATCGTTAAGCTCACATTTGGATCAAGCGATGAAGGCATGACGAATGGGAACATTGATGCGCCACATGTCACGATAATGCCTGCAATAGCTAGTGAGCTAAATAAGAATGCAAAACCACTTCGGTTAAAGCGACTTGCTAGAATCACCAAGATTGGCATCAACAAACCTAATGCTGGGAACAGCATAGTCAGAGGATACTTGTCATAGTTAACTAACCATGCGCCTGCTTCTATAGCAACAGTTTTAGCCGTTGGATTAGAAGGACCAGCAGTATCGATTACTGAAGTAACCACATAACCGTCAATACCATTTACTAACCAAACACCCGCAGCAGCAAACAACACTGTCACTAACAAACCACACACTTGTGATGCTTTAGCAGCGCGAACACGTAGCTCACCTTCGGTTTTCATTTGTAACCATGAAGCACCTTGCATCATCATCATAAGTGCACTGATTAAGCCAGCTAATAAACCAAATGGGTTTAGTAGGCCTAGTAAGCCACCTTGATAAGTTGCACGTAGGTATTCATCGAACTCAAACGGTACACCTTGTAATAAGTTACCAAAAGCAACACCGATAACTAATGGAGGAACAAAACCACCGACAAACAAGGCCCAATCCCACGACTTACGCCATTTTGGATCTTCAATTTTTGAGCGGTAATCAAAACCAACAGGGCGCAGGAATAAGGCGAATAACACCAACATCATTGCCACATAAAAACCCGAGAACGACACGGCATATACTGTTGGCCAAGCAGCAAATAACGCACCACCTGCAGTAATTAACCAAACTTGGTTACCATCCCAATGAGGGGCAATCGAGTTAATCATGATACGGCGCTCAGTGTCGTCTTTACCAATAATTGGTAATAACGCACCCACACCCATATCAAAACCATCTGTCACAGCAAACCCAACTAGCAATACGCCAACCAGAGCCCACCAGATAAATCTTAGCATTTCATAATCAAACATAATCAGGTCCTCAGATTAAGCATCTTGGTTTTCAAAATGATATCTACCTGTCTTAAGGCATGATGGGCCAAGACGAGCAAACTTAAACATTAAGAACATTTCGATCACTAATAGTATTGAGTAGAACACAGTGATTGAAATGATACTGAACCATATATCACCTGGCGTTAGCGTTGATGCTGACATAAAGGTCGGTAAGACTTCTGAAATGGTCCAAGGTTGACGACCATACTCTGCCACAAACCAACCACATTCAATTGCAATCCAAGGTAGTGGCAAGCTGTATAGCGCTGCACGTAATACCCATGGTTTTTCTTCAATTTTATGACGGGTGCTTTGCCAGAATGCCGCAGCAAATACCAATAGCATAATCACGCCACACGCAACCATGATACGGAATGACCAGAACATAGGGGCAACGTTAGGAATAGAGTCTTTAGCGGCAGCTTTAATTTGCTCTTCTGTCGCATCGACTACATTTTCTGTGTAACGTTTTAGCAGTAGACCATAGCCTAAATCGCCTTTGGTCATTTCAAAATCAGCACGAATTTGCTCTGTTTCATTACCTGCGCGAAGTTGTTCTAGTAAAGAGTAAGCAATCATACCGTTACGGATACGAATTTCATGCTCGTCGATTAAGTCGATAATACCAGTCACTTGCTCATCTAAAGAACGCGTTGCAATGATCCCCATTACGTATGGGATCTTAATCGCGTAGTCAGTGTGCATGGTTTCTTGATTTGGGAAACCCACTGCAGTAAAGGCCGCTGGTGCTGGCTCAGTGTGCCATTCCGCTTCAATTGCCGCTAATTTAACGCGCTGTACTTCACCTACTTCATAGCCAGACTCATCGCCTAGTACCATTACCGATAGGATTGACGCCATACCAAAACTTGCAGCAATCGCAAACGAGCGACGGGCAAACGGTAAATCACGACCTTTAAGGATAAAGTAAGAACTAATTGCCAAGACGAACATCGCGCCGGCAACATAACCTGATGCGACTGTATGAACAAACTTAACTTGCGCAACAGGGTTGAACAGTACTTCAGCGAAGCTGGTCATTTCCATACGCATTGTTTCATAGTTAAACACTGACCCTACTGGGTTTTGCATCCAACCATTAGCAATCAGGATCCATAAAGCTGACATGTTAGAGCCGATAGCAACTAACCAAGTAACCGCTAAATGTTGACGCTTACTAAAGCGATCCCAACCGAAGAAGAACATACCCACTAAGGTAGATTCTAAGAAGAAAGCCATTAAGCCTTCAATCGCCAGTGGAGCACCAAAAATATCACCCACATAATGTGAGAAATACGCCCAGTTAGTACCGAACTGGAATTCCATTGCTAAACCGGTGGTAACACCTAAAGCAAAGTTAATTCCGAATAACTTACCCCAAAACTTAGTCATGTCTTTGTAGATTTGGTTATTAGTCATCACGTAAACGGATTCCATAATAGCCAAAATAAACGCTAGACCTAAGGTTAAAGGTACAAATATAAAGTGGTACATGGCTGTTAGCGCGAACTGTAACCGTGACAGTTCAACAACCTCTTCAATAATCATTGGCGACTCCTTACCCAGTACATCCAAATGTCATGTCGACTTCCTCAAAAACAAAAGTGTTATTGCAGGAAATAAATTTATTAATCTAAAGCAGCACCCAAAAAAACAGGTTAATGAATTGTTATTTTAAGACTACCGTAACTCAATTTCGTTTTTAGTTTATTTCGCCTTAGCACCACAATAGTGAGACGTTTATCACACCAAGATAGCAAAGGGTGACACAGCGCAAATAAACCAAGCCCACCAAAATCATAAAATCAGCAAAAACAGTTACTTATAAAAATAATTAATGGTGCACACCTCTATTTTATATCATCTAAATTTGATTCAAATCAATCAAACTTGCCACCCTTAATGGGTTTTCTGTGGGTTTTGGGCAATAGCGCAAACTACCAACTTTTATGTATTGACCAATACCCCAAATATTGCTAGGAATTTTTTTACATTTTTTTAATATAGTGTTCCCTAATCCATGTTTTGCTAATGAATTTAGCCTAAGTAACAAAATTAGATCAAAAAAAACCATGGGATATATATTTTAACCCTTACAGCTTTAATTTAAATAATTAAACCATTGAATATAAATAACAAATAAAAATAATAGTTCAAAAACAAAGCAGGAAGCCACACCTCATTCATTAGTTTTGCTAATGCGTTAGATTAATTTAACTCGTTTGAGAAAAACATCGGCAGGCTTTAATATTCGCCCCGTGTTGAGAGAAGGTCGATTGGACTTGAACAGAATGGATTTCAAGTTACATCCCCAACTCTACTAATTTGAAATTATTACTGAGTGGAGATTTAAAAGATGACTAAATTATTTGATCGCGTAATCAACAGCTACAAACGTATCTTTGTTGAAATGCACAAATCGTACTAAACGCTATTATGTTGTTGCTAGCATCAATACCTACAATTTAGGTGAGTGTTAGCAGCAATAAAACTAAAGACGCATTAAGTATGCAATTGCTTGCTAAATCCGTTGGACGTTTACCCTTGATGTTTTGTTAGCGCAAAACAGCTCTTGCAACATAGAGCAATAATCGGCCCTTTAGGATTAATATTCTAAGGGGCTTTTTATTGTCTAATTTAAAGTTTGCTTATCATTGGCGCTTGCAACAGAGTAATCAATGCATAGCCATAACCTCTAAGTTAGTACACATAAGTTAGGACACATAAGTTAGGACACTACTGCTTATATAATCATATAATAATCTATATATTGCCCATTAGTTGCCCCCGCCCAATACTCGTTGGCGATGAATCCTAAAGAGATGACATATGCATGAACAAAAGCTAAGCCTTGTTATTGAAAGCGGCCACCCTGCCTATGAATGGGCAAAAAAGCAGTCTGACGCCGTCGGCGCTTTTGGTCACATAGGTACTCATATTGATTGTTACGATTCAGAGCCATTAGAAGCACAGTATGAAGTCGATGTCGTTGTTATAAATTGTACTCACGAAATGCCGTCAGTGGATGATTTAGAGCCTTTAGCGTTAGCAGACAAAGCATTGGTACTTTTTACCGCAAACATTGAGCAAAATGGTTACGGCACGCCAAACTATGGCGTTATGAATACTGCGCTAACCAGTGATGCTATTGAGCAAATTCTACTTAACGCGCCCGCCTTTATCGTTATTGACAGCTACGGAATAGGATCCCATGGTGATGAACACATAGGTTTTGATAAAAGATGCGAGTCGAAAGGCTGTTTCGTGATTGAAAATGTGAACTTATCTGCAGCAGTAACACACTCAATGGTAAAACTTAAAATAGCCTTTGATAAGGACTCTAAATCGACAGGAAAAAGGTGCGATATTAGCGCAATTTGCCGCTAACTATTTATAGTTTAATAATGCTATCTAACTAATTGTCTTGAATTAATTTCACCTAACAAATCGCATCTAACTATATGTCCCAAATTAATCCCACCTAATAAATTGCACCTAACTATTTGTCTCTAATTAATTCCACCTAACAGATTGCGCCTAACCTACTGTATTTAAATGTTTTTATTTAACATTCTGCATCTAACTATTTGTATTTAACTATTTGTATTTAACTATTTGTATTTAACTATTTGTATTTAACTATTTGTATTTAACTATGGGATTAATAAAGATCTCCTGTTTAAGCCAGATGCGCCCTTTCTGAACCTCGAAACTCCTTTGGGATTAACTGGTTTTTCACTGTCCCCGCTAAAAAGTACCAGCAGCGGACTTTCTGTTTGCCGTTCTCAATAGCTTTATGTATTTCAAAACCCTTAAGTGGCCAAAGTGACTGTTTGTTACTGGCTTCACTTTGACGAAATAAATGATATGTTATAACATTGCCTTTTTAATCCATCCTTGATAGGGCAAAGCACGTGAAAAAGCATTTTCTATATTCAATTATTGTCATTTCTAATGGTGCGTTAGCGCAAGATAGCAATAACCCAACCTCAGAAACTAATGATGATATTGAGCGCATTGAGGTAAATAGACTTTGGCAGCCTTACCGAGGCAACGTACCATTGATTGATACTCCCCAAGCAGTAGATAGAATTAATGCCGATACCATCAAAAACGAGGGCATTACTCGTTTCATGGACGCCTTGGACTTTTCGCCTAGTATCGTAAGGCAAAATAACTCTGGCGGTATGTTTGATAGCTTTGCTATTCGCGGTTTTTCGGGCGACGAAAATAACCCGACAGGTTACTTAGTAAATGGCTTTAACTCGCGAGGTTATAACGGCAACAGAAATACCGCCAATATTGAAACCATTGAAGTAATGAAAGGGCCAGGCTCAGCACTGTACGGACAAGGTGAACCGGGTGGCACGGTCAATATCATCACTAAAAAGCCGCAATTTGATGAACAAGGTTATATTCAGGGAACCTTAGGTAATTTCAATCAAAAACAAGTGGAATTTGATCACACCAAAGGCATTAGTGACGATGTTGCTTACCGCATCAATGGCTTTTACGAAGATTCAGATACCTTTCGTGACCATGTTGATATTGAAAGCTTGAATTTAAGCCCGTCACTTTTGTGGAATATCTCTGACGCCACCAGCTTAAGTTATGAAATGGAAATTCTACATCAAAGCAAGCCGTTAGATCGCGGTGTCTATGTATTAGATAATGATTTTGACGCTGTCGATACTGCCGCATTTTATGGTGATACCCGAGACGGAGCCCATAAAGTTGAAGCGCTAGGACACCAACTACTATTAAATCATCAGCTTAATAACTCGTGGCACTTATTAGCCGGTTTAGCTTATCGGGATTCATCCTTTAAAGGTCAATCTTCAGATGCTGAACTATCTGACGGCCGCCAGCTGATTTATAGCGACCCAAATACCTTATCAAGACAAAGAAGAGAGCGTGATTATCAGGCGCAAGACTTCTCGGCGCGTTTTGAAGTTAGCGGTGACGTAGAGCTTGGTGGAATGACCAATAATCTATTAATTGGGTTAGATTATTATAACTTCCAGCTAGATACTGATTATAGAGTGTGGCGAACCGCTTGGGGTTCAGGCGATGCGACATACTCAATCAACCCTAATAACCCTGATTACACTATGTATCAGCCTGAAACCACACCAACAACCTTAACCTTTGAAGAGCAAAAAGGCCTTGGTTTTTACGCCCAAGATTTAATTGAGTTGACTGATAAAGCCAAGCTGTTATTGGGCTTCAGAGTCGATAGCTTTAATCAGCACATTGTCAATAAACTGGATAATGAGTCTCAAGAGCAAGATCAAACTGAAGTATCTTCTCGTTTCGGTTTTGTCTATGAATTGGATGACAATATCAATATTTACACCAGCTACGCTGAAGGTTTCAGACCTAATCCTGGGCTTGATTCAGACAGAAATGCTTTTGACCCAGAACAAACTAAATCTTTCGAAGTCGGTCTTAAATGGCAAAATGTCGCTGACAGGTTCTCCGGTAGCCTTGCACTGTTTGATGCCAGCAAAACCAATATGTTAACAGCAGAGCCAGACACAGGGCTTTCTGCGACTTTAGGTGAGGTTGAAAGTCAGGGAGTTGAGTTTCAGCTGACCACCTTACTAACGGCTGATACCAGCATTGAGTTAGCCTACGCTTATACCGATGCAAGAACAGCAAACGATTTGATTGATAATGACTGGGGCGTGCCAATCCCTAAAGGTTCACGCTTAATCAACGTTGCAGAGCATGTCGGTCATGTGGCCCTAAGACATTATACTGACATTATGGGTAAAGAAGCTTATTTTGGCGCTACGGTCAATTACGTTGGCGACCGTCTAGGTGAAACCACATCACCTGATTATATTTTACCTGCATACACCTTAGTGAACCTATCCGCAGCGATAGAGTTAAGCAGCAAGTTTAGTGTAATGCTTGATGTGAATAACCTGTTTAATGAGCAATACTTTGAAAGCTCCTATCACAGGTTATGGACTATGCCGGGTGAGCCGATTAACTTTACCGCGAGTGTAAAGTATCAATTCTAATTTTCAGCATTAATTGCTGCTTGGACTTGCTAATACGGCTTCTGTTTAAGGTTTTCACTGCTCATTGACATCAGTCAACTCCGCGGTAAACCCCAAACTTCATTGTCTTAGCATCGCCACTAACGCTATTTGGATAGTTAAATTTGATAGTTAAATTTGATAGTTAAATTTGATAGCGTTAAACCTTGTCACTAGTCCCGACTGACAAGGGGCAAGTCCGCGGTGTAAACTCAAACTGCATTGTTTTAGTACCACAATGACATTAAGCGACCTTAGGGTCGCTTTTTTGTTGAGGATATCAGAGGTGAATCTATCAGTTGGGCTGAGTGGCTCAAGTGTCAAATATGAAGAATGCGTTACTCATTGGGCTTTTCACTAGGGTTAGCACAGTCATTACACAAGCATTGTAATTCTATTTGAGAGTTGAGCAGTTGAAAGTCCGCTTGTTGAATGCTCTCTTTTAAAGCCTCGATCACGCTGGCTTGAATGCCCTTCTCGGCCACTTTGCCGCAACTTTTACAAATCAAAAACTGCGGTACTTGGTGCTTGTGAGCGCAAGTGATGTGTGAACAAGCAAGGTACTTATTTTCAGATGATAGCTTATGCACTAAAGGCAGTTCACTGAGTATATCCAGCATACGATAAACAGACATCGGTGCTAATGATTCTTGGTGTGTCGCACGGTAAATATCAACGATTTCATAGGCTGATAAGGGTTTGCTAGAGTTAAGTAATACACCTAAAACATTCTTTCTTTTTGCCGTTAGCTTTACACCATTGTCGTGACATAGTTGTTCTGCTTTAGCAAAAATTTCAGTGTTATTAGAAGTAGGCATAGATAAGCTCAAGAGAAATCGTTGTTGTTGTTATTATTTCTTGTCGGACTGACATTGTAAATGATAAAAAATAGAACATCTTAACAGCATTAAATAATTGCTATTTTTTGTGATTTTAAACCGTTTTTCGGCGCTTAGCTAATTTAGACCATTGGTTTCCTTTTTGTATTTCCAAACTTCGTTTGGATTAACGTCGTGGTTTTCCACCCACAGCTGATTTTGACCTGTGGATTTTATTCTGCATTTCCAAACTTCGTTTGGATTAATATCGTGGGTTTTCTGCCCACTGCTGATTTTGATATCTGGGTTTCAGCCTGTAATTCCAAACTCCGTTTGGATTAACGTCGTGGCGCTTCGCCCCTTCTTTTGCAAAGAGCAGAGTCAAGGGGGAAAGCGCTCACATTTTACAAAAGAAGCCCTTAACAAACCCTCAGCGCCCTAACGAAAAATGCTGAAAAGCGCATGATTTACGATGGGGATTGATCCAGCTTTTAACTTCGTTTGTTGATAACTTCGGTCCCTGTTTATTATAAAGAGTGAAAATGCTAACGCTTCCGATGGTGCATCCCTGCACCGCGAAAGCTAGCCTGACGTCCTGTCAAGCTCACGCTATTTTCTCTGCGTCCTCAATTCAAAGGGAGTCCTTTAGCTGATTAGATTCTTGGTTTTTTTAGCTTTTTTAATTGCCACGAATACAGTCAAATCGAAGAGATAATAATCCCGGTGTAGATGCAGCAGCGAGCTTCTGACTGCCAAGGATGGCAAGAATGTCATTATTTTTCTGGAACAAATTTGACCAAAACATGGCGAAGTTTCACAGCGTGAAACGCTCTGAGCGAGAGGCAGAGATGCCGAACTGGCCGTTTAACATGGATGTTATTTGTTTTGGCAGAGCTTACATGGACCTTTTGATTTATATAAAGAATGCAGCGTCTCGCAGTTGTATCTGCACATAAGGTCGCTTTTTCACATCTGACCCATAGGGATTTGGGAAATGTCATGATGATGTCGGGAACATCATTGACCATGTGATCGCGACATTTGTATATCCTATACATCACCTGCGGCAGGCAATGGATTAAATTGAAGTAATGGACTACCGTAACGGATCCAATATAAATGAAGTTTAAAGCTGGTGCTGGTAACTCGTTTATGCCCCGATATGTGTTTGAAATGGATATCTCTCGAGGTTTAGTCATTTGTATTTACCCTCAATAATCTAATATCACCTTCAATAGAGTGGCCAAATTCGCTATACCACTACACTTTTTCTAATCGATTATGACCGCCTTACTTGTCGTCCAAATGACTGGTTGCCTATACAGGTATAACTGATTTTCTTCAAATTGAGATAATTCTGACGCCAAAGGATGCGTAAAATGAGCTTTTTACGCATCGATAATTTTGTAATATTCGAGAAAACCCATACATATCA
>NZ_MCTY01000199.1:20653-20846 GCF_002873635.1 Shewanella sp. 10N.286.52.B9 | reverse complement strand
AAATATTACTTTCAATTATTTAACAATAGGTTACATGATATAGATAACTCTTCATCATGGAAACCAATCATTTGAGTGCTTATTTAAGTCATGAACATATACTAAAGACAGGAAATTGCTAGATTCAACCATCTCCATTTGAAGTTGCTGTGGTCGTTGAAGAAAATGACGTAAGTCCAGACATGGATGTCTG